>CAZEWI010000012.1:9608-15222 GCA_964514455.1 uncultured Bacteroidales bacterium
TCCGTCTATCAATGGATAACGAACGGAAAAGTCCTGAGCCAAACGAACCATAGCATCGTAAATTGAACTATCTCCGTGTGGGTGATAATGTCCGATAACGTCGCCTACAACAGTGGCACACTTTCTGAATTGACCAGTTGGACTAAGTTTTTGATTTCTCATAGAATATAAAATCCTACGATGAACGGGCTTTAATCCGTCGCGAACATCTGGCAAGGAACGAGAGACTATCGTTGATATTGCATAAGATAAGTATCTTTCCGATATTGCCTCGGATAATTGTTGAGGTGCTATGTTTTCACTTAAACTTTTTTTAATTTCCGTCATTTTTATCACTTTAATTTGTTATTACTATCGCATATTCTACAAAATTCAATTTCTTAAAGCAAGGATTTTATTGTGGCAACTAATCGGTCGCGAGATTCTGGTATTGTAAAACCATCATTCACAAAGGCAATTTTTTCAAAAAAATGCGAGGCAATACAAACAATGTCATTTATTTCACTATATTCTGGATTGTCATTATAAGAATATAGTAAATTAGGGAGTTTTAGCATTCTATCTCTGTATTCATTGCCGCAGGTTTTACAGACCGATCTACCCGTTTTTGGTGAAATATACACTAAATCTTGACCCTGTCCGCAGTTGCCACATTTTGACAAATCTAAGGCATAGCCCAAAGCATTTAATAATTTTATCTCCCACAATGAATATTCATAAAAATGGTTTTTATGCTCTATTTTCAAAATTGCAGCCAAAGTCTCATTATAAAGAAAATCCTGATCTTGTCGCTCGGGCAAGGCATTCATCAAAATATCAAACATTGCCGTTAAACATAATAATTTTTGATAATTCATCATAATTTTAGCGCTCAGATTTTTCTGATTCTCAAAATGAATTGTCCCCAAGTGATTTTCAAGTCTGGCCGACCATGTTATAAGTCCTAGCATTCCTGTTTGTAATTTTCGCTTTGAGACTTGGCCCGCCTTTATAATCCCAGATAAAAGCCCGTAATCTTGTGTAAAAAAAATCCCTATTAAATCTTTTTCTGAAAATGCTCGTAAGCCTAATAAAATTCCAGATGTCTCTAATTTCATATTTTTATATTAAAATTATAATTTCTAAAATTCAATATATTTTATGTTTATCAATAATATCTTGACAATTCTAAAATACATATTATAATTTTTGTAAATAAATTAAAAAGGAGCAAATATATGAATTCTTCAAATAAAGTATACGATAAAATGCTAGAATCTGTTAAAAATAAATTAAAAATGTTTTTTATTTTTGATAAATGTAATTTTAATACAACTAAAAATAAAAATGGTATTTTGAAGATATTTTATGAAGATGGCAAGTTTTTCGCTGAAGCAAAGTACAAAAATGGAAAACTAGATGGAAAACTAATTATTAGATATCCAAATGAATCCATTTTTGCTATAGAAAATTATAAAAATGGTGTTCTTTCTGGCGATGCTCAAATTTTTAACTCTTTTGGAAAAGAAACTATTAGACGTGAGTTCAAAAATGGTTTTGTTATTAGAGAAGTTTTATTTAATGATGATGGCTCTTCTACTCTTGTTTGTTTTAAGCCAAAAACAAGACTTATTTATAATTTAGATCCTGCTATTTATGATCTTATTGGGATAAAAGTTAAAAAATTTACTCCATATGAAGGTATTTTAGAAGGTAAAAAAATAGAATGGGTAAATTCAAGAACTATTGGAAGAATGGGTGAATACAAAAACGATATACCTAGTGGTTTTTGGTATTCATTTAATAATTCCAATGCTGTTGATGTTAGTTTTTGGGATAAATTTGGAGAAGAGCATATTTTATCTCCTGAAATGAAATATGAGAAACAAATAGCACTTGCAAAAAAAATAAATGATAGAAAAAGACTTATTCTTGCTGAATTTGCTAAAAAGAATCGTAAAACAAATCCTAAAATTACTGAAAAAGTTTTGAAAATTTATCATAAATTCACCAAGACAAAATAATTTATAAAATAAAAAATAACCCCTCAATTTTGAGGGGTTTTCTAATCTTAAAATTTTGGATTTTTAGTTTGCTTGTTGAAAACTTATTGTAGCACCTTCCGGTATGTCTAGAATTTTGCTTTCTCCGTTTGGACCTTGGAATTTTACAGGAACTGATCTTGGACCAACTTTTCTTTCTTGATGCATTTGTTGTTGCATTTGTTGTCCTTGTTGTTGCACTTGAGGTATTGGTCTCAATATTTCAGGATTATTTAGCAACATTCTAATTTGTCTTGAACTTTTTATATCTGCTTCGGCTGATGTATCTCCATTTTCAGATTTCAATATCGCTCTAGATTCTAATATATTTGCTAATGTCGCCAATTTTGTTTTGACTTCAGCATCTCTGATAGATTGGTTATTTACTTCATTTGAAAGTAAAAATACAGCACGAGATAAATCAGACATTGCAAGTTCCGCTTCACCTTTTCCAAGTGCAGCATCTGCTCTTCCAATGAAATATTGATATGAATTATTATTTAATTTAATTGCCTTATTGTATTCAGATATAGCACCACGATAATCGTGTTTATTCATTTTCTTCATTCCTTTATTGAAATGTTTTTGCGATTTCATCATAGTCTCATAAGGTTGCTCCATCGCTGCTATTTCAATTCCAGGTTGCGCTGAGTGAGGGCCATGCATTGGACGAAATGTTGCCCAAATTACAAGTGCCAAAATTAAAATTGATAAAATTGCAATTCCCATCCAATATGCATATAATTTTATCGGGTTTGCTTTTTTGATTTTTGTATTTATTTTTGTTAGTTTTTGTATTTTTCTCTTCATAATAATCCTCCTACGATTAAGATTAGATATTTTTATATTCGCAAATTTTTTTAATCTCGTCAATAGTTTTTTTATCCAATTCAAAAGTTTTTCCCGATTTTAGATTTCCTAATTTTATTTTTCCATAGGATATACGAGATAGGCTAGCAACCTGAAACCCTAGTTCTGCCATAACTTTGCGGATTTCGTTATTTTTTCCCTCGGTCAATAATAATTCTAATTCGGAATTCGTTCCCATTGTTCTCAATACCTTTATTTTCATTGGAGCATATTGAATTCCATCAATTTTTATTCCTAGTCTTGCTTTATCTAGAATCGATTCGTTTATTTTTCCGTGAACTTTTGCACGATAAATACGAATCAGTCCAGTTTTTGGCAAAGTCATAAGTCTTGCTAATTCTCCGTCGTTTGTGAGCAATAATAATCCCTCGGTTTTATAATCAAGTCGTCCTATATATTTCAAATTTTTGTATTCCAAAGGCAATATGTCATAAATTGTTTTCCTGCCATTGCTATCACTACGAGATGTTATTACATTTATAGGTTTGTTAAATGCAATTAAAATTGTTTCATTTCGTTTTTGAATTAGTTTTCCGTCTATTGTTATTTTATCGCTTTCTGAAATAAAATTGACGGGACTATCTATGACTTTTCCATTTATAGCGACTCGCCCATTTTGAATAAACGATTCGGCCTGTCGCCTAGAACAAGCACCTGAGTCCGCTAAAAACTTTGCAATACGAATTTTATTCATTTTTTTATTATAGCAATTTTTATTAAAAATAGCAATCTTATTTAGATTATGAAAAAATACTCATTGCTAAAATACAAAAAATATGATAAACTTGCTCTGAGAGAGGGAATATGAAAAATTATAACGGTTTTTTGCTTTTTACTATATTTTGCAGTATTTCGCAAAGTGCTTTCTCTGTCAATGCTTATATTACATCAAAGGCAAAAATTATAGACTCTACAAGTATATATAATACCGGAAATGGATTAAAGTTCGGAACAATCTCTGCTGGCAATTCAGGAGGAACTGTTAATTTACCAGCTGATGAAACTCCTATTCAAACAACGGGGGAACTCACTAGTAAAGGCGGAGCATCTATTGATAAATTCACTATTACTGGTGAAAAAAATGTTACTGTAAATTTATCAATCCCTGATACACTAAAAATATATTTGAATGGAAATACAGGACTATCAGATATAGGAAAACAAATGAATATAAATATAAATACAAATCTTGCAGGTAGAACTATTACTTTTGATGACAGTGGTTCTTATACTTTTAATGTTGGTGGTGTATTACAAGTAAAGCCTGAAAATGAAATCGGTGCTTATTCATCTGATTATACTGTAAGTATTAGATATTAAATTAAAATTTTTAATTACCATAAAAAAAAACTCCCCGAAGGGAGTTTTTTTTTACCTTTATAAAGTTTAGTTATATGTAACAGTTATTGAATAAGTTCCTTCATAATTTCCTGCTGGGTTTGCTGTTGCATTTCCAACATTTAATTTTCCACCAAGACCAACTGTTTTTGATCCTGATTCATCAAGAGATACACTTGTAAGGTCTGCTTCAGTAGTAGTATAATCGCTAAGTACCATAGTTTCTGTTCCACCAGATCTTGTTAAATTTGTATTTACTGTTGGGAGAAATAATGTTACAGTT
Source organism: uncultured Bacteroidales bacterium (assembly GCA_964514455.1). Taxonomy (GTDB): domain Bacteria; phylum Pseudomonadota; class Alphaproteobacteria; order Rs-D84; family Rs-D84; genus CAZEWI01. The sequence continues at coordinate 14,121 of CAZEWI010000012.1, forward strand.
GAATTTGGTTCTCCTACGATTTCTAATTTACCATTAGAAGTTGGAATATCTGCACTATGGATAATGTTGGCATCAGAATTTGTAACTACACCCATTGGAGTGATTGTAATTGTTCCGCCTTCACCTCTAGAAAAACTACCAAAGTTTAATATTTTTGTTCCATTTGCTGTTAAACCTGTAAGTATTTTTGCTTTTGATGTGATTGTTCCATCTGCACTATTAGATGCTGCATTTACATTTGATACTAGAGCAAATACTCCGGCGATTGTCAATAGTGGTAATAAAGTTTTTTTCATTTTTTCCTCTCCTTTATATGTTTTATAGAAAAACTCCCTTCCTATTTACTCATAGTATATCATATTTTTAACCCCTTCGCAAATGTTTTTTTCATTTTTCTTTTTTGATTGAAATCCTTTGTTTATTTAATGTTGCTGTTATTTTGAAAAAAAATTTTTAATTTTTTTTTGATTTTTTTCATATTTTTTTTGACTTTTTTTTTGCTCAAAACGAATCGGAATGAGGATACATATTTGTTAAATGATTCTAGGACTGACGAGATTCCTACCTACGCAGGTATGACATTTTATAAGTTTATAAGGAAATATTTACACCCCCTCCTGAAATCGCTGTGCGATTTCGTCCTCCCCCTCTGGCGATGGAGAGGGAGAAATGAAAGTTTAGATTGGATTCCACGGCAGGCAGAGCCTGCCTCTGAATGACAAAGAAAAATTAGAATATATTCTGAACAAAGCCCAGAATGACAGGGTGGTGCTAATTGAGCGGGTTATGATGAGATACCGCACTAAATGCGGAATGACAGCGTATATTTTATTCAGAATAACTTATATTTTGTATTCTGTTGTTGAGCGGTTTTTTTTAGGGTATTATCAAATGCGCTTGTGCTTAGTTTTATATTAAGATCAGTTGGATTATTAATAGCATTGTTTATTATTTTTTTATCAAAATTATCTTGTGTTGTATTTATATTTTTTGAATAATCTGCCTCAACACTAGTATTATTTTTAGATTCAGTATTTGTAGTGTCGTTCTGCTGAGGTTGAGCATTACCCCCCCCCCCCGAGGATGCATCTGATTCTTCTTG
>CAZEWI010000013.1:0-14761 GCA_964514455.1 uncultured Bacteroidales bacterium
TGCCACAATAGCTCAGTTGGTAGAGCACTTCATTCGTAATGAAGGGGTCGCAGGTTCGATTCCTGTTTGTGGCACCAGTTAAAAATAAAACCCCTCAAATGAGGGGCTTTTTTTATACTAAATAAGGATTACAATCCAATCAATTTTCTATATTCTGAAAGGAGCATTTCATTTTCTGCTAATTCGTCAGCATCTGTGGCCCTCATTTTTAATAATTGTCTGATACATTTTGTATCAAAGCCGACACCTTTTGCTTCTTTGAATATCTCGCGAATATCGGCCCTTAAACTAGACATTTCTTCCTGTAATGATTCAATTCTTTCTAATAAAGATGTCAATTGTTCTGCATTTAAGTCTCTAATACCTTTTGCCATTAGTCCTACTCCTTTTTCTTGCTTTTAATGGTTAAAAATTGTATAATTGATTGTATAATAAAAACAAAAAAAATCAAGGAAAATAAAATATGAAAATGAAACTCACAAAAATTCTAGCAAGTATTGGGCCTTCCAGTGAAAATATGTTGGAGAAACTTGTTGATGCAGGTATGAATGCTATTCGTCTGAATTTTAGTCATGATACTCACGAGGCTCAGAAAAAGAAAATTTTAGCAATTCGTGAAATTTCTAAAAGAAGAGGGATTCCTATTGCGGTTGTCGCAGACTTGCAAGGACCTAAACACCGAATCGGAGATTTTATCGGGGGTGATAAAGGAAAAAAATATATTTTGAAAGTAGGGCAAAAATTTATACTAGATTCTAATCCAAAACTAGGCGATGATAAAAGAGTTTGCTTGCCAGATTCCGATGTTATGAAAGCCCTGAGTGTTGGAGCAAGAGTCTTACTCAATGACGGAAAAATGGAATTGATTGTTCGCAAAAAATTAAAAGATAGTGTTGAAACCGAAGTCGTCAGAGGTGATGAAATCTGGGATCGCAGGGCCTTTAACATTCCTAATGCTGAAATTGATACTCCTATTTTAACAGAAAAAGACAAAGATGATTTATTATTTGCTCTTAAATGCGGAGTTGATTGGGTGGCCGTGTCTTTCGTCCAAAAGGCCGAGGATATTGATTTCGTTCGTGAGTTTATTACTAAAAACTCCAGAGAACATATTCGCATAATTTCTAAAATTGAAAGGCCTCAGGCAGTGGAAAGATTGGAATCTATTATCAATACTTCAGATGGTGTTATGATTGCTCGTGGAGATTTAGCAGTAGAAATGCCTTACGAGAAAGTTCCAGTTATTCAAAGGCAAATTATCAGACTATGTCGTCAAAAAAATAAGCCTGTTATAGTTGCTACTCAAATGATGGACGCTATGATTGAGAACTTATTTCCAACTAGGGCAGAAGTATCAGATGTTGCGACTGCTTGCTATCAAAAAACCGATGCGACTATGTTGTCTGGTGAAACCACCATGGGAAAATACCCTCTGGAAACCGTTCAGGCTATGGCTAAAATTTTGGAAGAATCTGAAATGGATCAAATAGAAAATGATTGCTCGTCAGAAAGTGGAGAACCTTGTATAGAGCCAGAATCTGCTTTGGCTGAATCTATTGTTGATATGGCGATATTAAATGAAGCCGTTGCAATAGTAGTATTTTCAGGCTCGGGAGATACAGCCAGAGAATTATCTGCTCGCCGTTCTATGATTCCTATTATAGCGATATGTAAAATAGAATTGTATGCGAATCAGTTATCTATATCAAATGGAGTAGTTCCTATATTTGATGATAAAACAGTCAAAGGTCAAAAGTATGAAAATATAGCCTCGGCTTATGCTAAAAAATATAAGTTTGCTAAAAAAGGCGATAATATAATAGTGATAACTAAAGGTGATTTAAGAGATAACTTTGCTCATAACTCCCGAATCATAACCGTTATAACAGTGGATTAAAAAATTGAATATATTAAAAAAAGCCGGTAATTACGGCTTTTTTTATTAATTATTTTCCCGATTTTCTACGGTTGCAACTTTTACAAAGCATTTGGCAGTTTTCGCTATTAGTTTTTCCTCCAGAATGCCAAGGGTCAATATGATCGGCTTCCATTTCATCAATTTCAAAATGTTCTCCGCAAACTTCGCAAATTCCATTTTGCCGTTCGTATGCTTCTCGCTTCATATTTTCAGTAAAAGCCCGAATATTCAAAGCCCGTTCATTCTTTTTTCCACTTAGTAAGTATTCGTAAATACCTTTTTTATTTGTAACATCATCATCAAGTATTAAACGATTGATTTCTGATTCAAGTTCAGTAGTATCGTATTGATTTTTATTATATTCATTATAAAGGAATCCCCACTCAACACTTTTCATAATATCGCGATATTTTGGAAATACTGTTTTAACCCATTCAATTACAGAATTAAAATATAACCATAATTCACTGGAATTTTGATCGTGTTGATGTTGTCCCATATATTCACGAATTCCAGAATCTGTGTTTTTTGTATTATTACTAATCCATTTAATAGCAGTTTCTAAATACTTCTGTCTAATACAAGAGCCGGACATATATTTTGAAGCAATACCATAAGCAGGACAATTAGTTTTACTAAAATATCTTTTAGCCTCGGTTAGCCAAGAACCACGATAAATAGCATTTCTAATTTCTTGATCTTCTAATTTTTCACCAGCGATATTTATGATTTGAAACCAATCAATAATTTCCGAATCGGTTCCATTACTGCAAATATAAATCTGAAGTTTATATTTTAATATTTTTTCTTGTTCGTCAGATTCAAAACTATGAAAAGGTCTTTCATCAATAGAAAAATCATTATCAAGAAATTTACATATAGAAAGAGTCCTTTGTTGCCCATCCAACAATTCGTATTTATCATCAGAAGTTTTAATCCAATACATAACATTTAGAGGGTAACCTTTTATAATAGTGCGAATCACTTCGCTCTGTTGTTTCGGAGCATAAACAAATTCTCGCTGATAAGCAGGGCGAATATCAAGCAATCCGCCATAGCCAACAACTCCTTCTTCATCACGATTTAGATAGCCATTAAATAAATCACGAACAGTGATTTCAACAAGTTCAATTTTCATAGTCATTTTTAGACTCCTTTTTTAGTTTTATTAAGATTCGCACATAAGTTCTTTTGTTATTTATTGTGCAATCATTGATTAGCCCATTTTTTAGATTTGTAGATATAGGATATACAAGATCAACGGGTTCTATATCTTCCTTATCGTTATACGAGCATAAGTATTTCTCCCATTTATTTTGCCCTCTGTATTTTTTATCATTCCTGCGATACTCGTTGAACAAGGATACGAAAGAATGGTTGAACTCTCTCTCTCTCTCTAGTAAACACTAGGTCTTTCCCATCTTCGCCTTTACGAAAAGCGACAATCTCAAACTGATTCGGATTATATTTATCAAGAAAAGTAATGGGAACTCCCATAACTCCATAATAATCACAAGGAATATCAGCAACTTTATCAACATTGATAGCATCATAATTATCGTATTTAGGGTATTCCTTTGGATTGTACTTTTTATACAAAATCATTTTTTCATTTCGTTTATTATGAGAAAGATTTGTATACCAACTAACATTTCCAAAATTTTGAAATTCTCCATTTGTTTTTAGAAAACTTTTTACATGATTATAACCACACCAAATTTTATTTTCTTTAATCAACTTAAAGACTTCTTTATATGTTCTACAATTATCATTTCCAATAATTAAAAACTTTTTATTATATTCTATCAATTGAGCGACATATTCGCGAAACAAAGAAAAAGGGGGATTTGTACAAACTATATCTGCTTCTTTTAATAATTCAATACAGTCAGTACTACGGAAGTCTCCGTCACTAAACATCATTTCAATTTTTTCCACATCTTTACGATTTATTTTTTTATCTTTATTTTTATCTTTTTCTATTATTAATTTATAGCTTGCAGAGTCTTTTTCATAATGAGTACAAATCAACTTTTTCAACCCAAGGTATTCAAAATTATCTGCAAAATACCTGAAAAAATGAGACCAATCTGGATCATCGCAATTACAATAAACAACTTTTCCCTTGAAATGTTCTTTGTAATTTTTTAATTCGTTTTCTATATCTGCTCTTTGAGTATAAAATTCGTCATTCTTGGCTTCTCGTGCTGAATGTAAATTAGAATTTTTAGCCATTACAATCCCCAAAATTATAAAAAATAACCGCCAATAAGAATGGCGGTCGGGGTGTGGTAATCAGTTTATCATTGATTCTGGGTCTTTGGACAAGTCCTATTGTATAACTTCCAGATCCCCAACTAAATCAGGGATATAACGGTGCAAAAACACCGAAACATCAGAATTACGATGTTTTTAACACCGGATAAACAGGGCCACCACAGCCCGAACCCAATTCCCATCGGATTCAAAAAAGAGTATAGAAAAGTTTATTATAAAATGCTAGTTTTATTTTTAATTCACAAATTTTATTTTTTTGATTGTATTATGGCCGTAGTAGGAGTTTAATTTTTCTAATAATTTTTTTTCTGAATAGGACATCAATAAAGCACTTGATTTTGATATCATTTTAACGGTCAGAGTCCGGTCTTCTTTTCCTTTTGTTAGTTTGACTACTTTTATCTGATTCGCCATTTCATCTCCGACTATATTCGCCCAATTCATAATTAAATCCGCATCGCTGATATTGCCTCCCAATGTTTTTACAACTCTATTTAATGAGGCCGAAAAATGACAAGGGTGTTTTACCCTCTCTTCAAATTTGAATTTCTTAAAAGTCTTCGTTATACTCAATTTCTTTCACCTTGGACTCGTCTGTTAAAACACTCCGCATATCTTTTGCATCTTCTAAAATCGCTAGTTTTAATTTCTCGTATGCTCGCTCTGCTATCTGACGAACTCTCTCTTTTGAAACACTATATTTCAAAGCCAAGTCTTCTAATGTTATAACAGGGTCCGATAAATATCGGGCTTTTATAATGTCTTGCTCCCGCTCTGATAAATCCGAGAGATGTTTGCGGAGTAATTCCGCCCCTCTGATATTCATTTCCTTTCTTTCCAAAGCCTCTTCACTAGTTTGTTTTGTATCTGACAAATCGTCTATCAATTCGCCTTCATCTTCATCATTGCTCTTGGTCTGATTTAACGAAATATGACGAGTCATCCAACTGGACATTTTTTTAACTTCGTTAGATGAAACACCTAAAAGGCCGGCAATCTCGTCCGCATTACTATCTGTAAGTTTTCCAGAGTCTATTATTCCAAGTTGTTTTTTTGCCCTAGATAAATTAAAAAATAATTTCTTTTGATTGGAACTATTACCTATTTTTACAATGGACCAATTAGACAATATGCTCTCATAAATAGCGGCTTTAATCCACCACATCGCATAAGTCGTAAGTCTAAATCCTTTGTCTGGGTCAAATTTTTTAACTGCTTGCATAAGACCTATATTACCCTCAGAAATTAAATCAGAAATTGGTAATCCATAATGGCGAAACTCATAAGCAACCGAAACTACTAACCTTAAATGAGATGTAACCAATTTTTCCGCAGCAAGTTTATCTCCAGAATCAATCCAGTCTTTAGCGAGATTATACTCTTCTTCTGCCGTTAAAATCGGAAATCTCTGAACCTCACGAATATATTGCTCTAAACCGGTATCATCACTTGCTCCGCGAATCGCTATCAAGGACCGATTTGTGTTTTCTTTACTCATAATTTGAATTATAACATAATTTTTATCAGAAATAAACTAATAAATCCCAATTTTTAATTTACTGGGTATGTCCTAGGAAACTCATTCCCGTTAGGGTGATCAAGGTTGGATTTTACCCCACAACCCGTTAGTATAAGACAAATTGAAAGAACTAAAATTAAATATCTCATTGTTTTTCCTATGTTTTGGTGCCCGAGACAGGACTTGAACCTGCAAGATATTACTATCACTAGTACCTGAAACTAGTGCGTCTACCAATTTCGCCACCCGGGCCTAGTTTGACCAAAATAATAGTCTAATTAAAAAAAATTTCAAGAAAAATAATGATTTATTTGAAATTTAGATATTTTTGTGTTATAATAAACTATAATAATTGTCTAAATAGAGGTTTTTTACTATGGCTACTAAAGCAAAATTGAGTTTTAAGAAAGGGCAGTTCGTTGTTTATCCAGTTCATGGAGTAGGACAAATTAAATCTATTGAAGAGCAAAAAATTGCTGGTCAAAAATTGGAACTAATCGTTATTGAATTTGAAAAAGATAGAATGACTTTAAGGATTCCTTTGGCTAAGGCCGAGACTTCCGGTTTAAGACAAATCTCATCTTGTAAAACTATGGACGAGGCTATTCAATCTGCTAAAAAAAGCCCTAGTGTTAAAAGGGTTATTTGGTCCAGACGTGCTCAACAATACGAGGAAAAAATCAATTCTGGAAATCCTTGTGAATTGGCTGATGTTATTCGCGATCTACAAAGAAGAGATCCAACCGATGTTATGACATTCTCGGGTCGTCAAGTTTATACCAAGGCTTTGACTCGTATGGCGGAAGAATTCGCAATTATTCACAAAATTGATGTTGATACTGCATCTGAAAAAATTGAAAAAATCCTGGGGATTCCAAAGGAAATTGAAATCAATTTTGATGAAGATAAATCAGACGAATCTTTAGATGAATAAAATCACATTATAGCATAAAGTTTTTACTGGATTTTTAGAAAATCTATGTCAAACTGATAATGCTTTTGTCCCTATCGTCTAGCGGTCAGGACGTCAGATTCTCATTCTGAAAACACGAGTTCGATTCTCGTTAGGGATACCAAAAATTTAACTTATTTTTTTAAGCATTTTTTTAGGACATCAAAAGCAGCATTTATTTCTGCAAATTTTTTTGTATCTCCACCTAAATCAGGGTGATGTTTTTTAGCAAGTTTTCTATACTCTTTTTGTATAGCATCTATTGTAATCGGCCATTTTAATCCAAGTGTTTTTAATGCTTTATTTTGGGGAGGTGTAGGAGCCTTTGTTTTTACATAATTACCGGTCTTTTGGCCAAGTAGTGATTTCAAAAACTCTAAATCTGTATCAAATTTTCTTTTGGTTCCTCCGAATATAGATTTCGTTTCCCGGGATTTTTCATCATCTTTAATTATATCTTCAATAGACATTCCCGCATAATAATTCCAATTTTTATTATATTCTGCCGCATGCTTTTTACAAAAATTATAATACTCTTTTAGATTTCTATCTTTTGGAGCACGACAAGTTCCAATTTCTTCACAGCCTAGAAAATCACATTTCTTAAAAGCCATATTTTTTTCCTTTTTCTGCCAGTGGGTGATGTTTTTGGACCGCATCAATTAAATGTTGAGGCAATACATGAGTATATATTTGAGTTGTTGCAATGTCTTCATGTCCAAGCATAGTTTGAATCGCCCGAAGATTCGCTCCGCCAGCAAGTAAATGGGAAGCAAAAGAATGCCTTAAAACATGGGGCGAAACTCTATCTGGATTTATTCCTGCTATTAAAGCACACTTTTTCAGTATCTTAAAAAATGCATCTCGGGTTAAATGCCCAGTTTCTCCGCTGCTAGGAAATACAAAAGGTGAATTTTTTTGTCCGCTTGGAATAAATGCTTCGCGGACATCTAAATAATCATCAAGGGCTTTAACAGCGGTTTCATGAATTGGAACAAATCTTTCTTTTGAGCCCTTGCCATGAATTAAAAGTCTGCCATCAAGAATAGCACTCATAGGTAAGCATACAAGTTCAGACACACGAAGCCCCGATGCATACATAACCTCTATCATAGCATGAAGCCTTTTCCTGTGCTTTATATCATCAGAGGCATCAATCAATTCAACTATTTCCTCGGGTGTTAGATATTTTGGAAGTTTTTTTTGTCTTTTAGGTAATTCAATTCCTATCATGGGATTTTCGTTCATAATCTTTTCCAGATTCAAAAAATTATAAAATCCACGAAGAGCAGATGCCTTGCGAGCAATCGTAGTGCTTCTTGTATTCTTTTTTATCAGTTCTGTAAAGTAATTTTGAATTTTGTCGGTTGTAAGACTTGTTAAATCTCCCAATTCACTTTCTATATTATTCAAATCAGAGGAATAAGAACTGATAGTCAAATTTGCCCTAGCCTGTTCGGCTGCTAGCATTTCAAGATACATTTCAATATAGTTCATGGTTTTGGATATAATAATGTCTCGGTCACAAAGTCAGGGGCAGGGTATGTGAATATAGTCAGTGCAATAAGTGCAATCACAGCCACAATAATAAGATATTTTTTATAATTTATTCTTCTTTTCCTGCGAGATAAACCGACCATTAGAAACTCCTTTCAATAAATTATAACATATTTTTTGGAAAAAATCACTAAAAATCCATAATTTAAGTCTTGATTATTGAGATTTTTAATTTATAATCCAATCAGAATTTTAATTTACGGCTAATAAAATAGCACAGAACAAAAGGAAGAAAAATGTTTACTTGGCTTATGAAAATGTTCTCCGCAGATATGGCAATTGATCTTGGAACTGCAAATACCTTGATTTATGTTAAAGAAAAAGGAATCGTATTAAACGAACCTTCTGTTGTTGCTATCGCAGAAAATAGATTGCTTGGAAAAAGAGAAGTTCTCGCCGTTGGTTCTGAGGCTAAAAAAATGCTTGGAAAAACTCCTTTTGCTATTCAGGCTATTCGTCCTCTTCGTGATGGAGTTATTGCTGATTTTGAAGTAGCGGAAGAAATGATTAAATTCTTTATTAGAAAAATTCATAAACAAACTAGTTTTGCTGCTCCTTTAATAGTTATCTGTGTTCCTTCGGGAGCAACTCAGGTTGAAAGTCGTGCTATTCAAGAAGCCGCAGAAATGGCTGGTGCTAGAAAAGTTTATATTATAACAGAATCTGTTGCTGCCGCTATGGGAGCAGGTCTGCCTATTGATAAACCAAGTGGCTCTATGGTTCTTGATATTGGTGGTGGAACAACCGAGGTCGCAGTTATGTCTCTTGGCGGAATAGTTTATTCTAATTCTGTTCGTTGTGCGGGTGATCAACTTGATAAAGATATTATGGAATATGTCCGCAGAAATAAAAACCTTGTTATTGGAGAATCTACGGCAGAGGCAATTAAAAAAGAAATCGCTACTGCTATTGCTCCTAAGGATAAAAAAGACGAAAAAATTATGACTATTAAAGGTCGTGATTTAATAAATGGTATTCCAAGAGAGGCTAAAATCACAGAAACTCAAGTATCTGTTGCTATATCTCAAACTGTAAATAAAATTATTGAAACAGTTCGCACTGCTTTGGAATCAACACCTCCTGAATTATCTGCTGATATAGTTGATTATGGTATAGTTATGACTGGTGGTGGTGCTTTACTTCGTGATTTGGATGTGGCCATTCGTCAATCAACAGGACTACCTGTTTTTGTAGCCGATGATCCTTTGACTTGCGTTGCAAGAGGTAGCGGTTTAGTTTTGGAAGATATTGATAAGGCTCAACATATATTAAAAACTATGTATTAAAAAAAGAATTGAATAAAAAAAGTGCCAATTTGGCACTTTTTTATTTGATAGGTATTTTAATTTTATTTCCAAGCACTCAAAACAGTATCAGCATCAGGTAAAAATGCAGTAATTAAAACTTGAACTCCGAATAGCAAAACAAAGCCAACTATAACAGAAATAATCCAAGCTTTTTCTTTTTTCCAATCAAACTCACCTTTTTCAATATAACCCCATGCTTTCCCTAAAATAACAAAAGCAAGTCCTATAAAGGCAAGATTTCTGATGATTACAAAAACCGGATAAATTTTTCCAGCTAAAGCATTAGCGGCATTGGTATTTACCCCGTCAAGAGCATACCCTGTTGATATAGTCGCAGCAATAAATAGCATAGCAAGAGTTGCAGGTTTTAAGAATTTTTTTAAGTTTTTCATATTTTTCTCCTTTCTTATTTTGTCATTATATCAGAAAATAAACCTCCCTGCAAGTTGTTTTTATAATTTCTTATCAGATGATATTTTTTCAGATTTTACAGGCAAAGTTTTATTTGGAATATTGACACTCACATTTTGCTTTGGAGCCTCGGTTATATGTGGAGGAACTATTAGTTTTTCATTCTCTGTAATTATAGGCTCATTTCTGCAATTGCAACATGCGGAAATACTTAAAATTAAAATAGGTAGTGCCAAAAGTTTTTTCATATTATATTCCTTTCTTTTTTATGTTTTATAAATTGAGTTGCTTTCAGCAACAAATTTATTTGAACTGGATTCTCGGGTCAAGCCCGAGAATGACACAACGCTGTGTTCGTTGTTTTGTAATTTATTATAACATCTAGAAAAAAATTCTTCAAGTTAAAGATTTATATTGTCTTTTTTTTTTAAGTGTTTTATCATCTTACTTATGAGAAGGTTTCTAATCGTATTTTCAGGATTTTGTTTTTATAGTTCATTATTATGGGCTCCGCCATATTTTGCTGAACAAGATTACGATAAACCTAGCGATGTTGAAAATTCTGTCATAGCGGGTCCAAGTCCTGAAACTCCAGTAGAAAGAGTTGGAGAAGGTATGGGTAGAATTGCCTCTGGGGTGGCTAATGCTATGGGTAATAATTTTCAAATTCCAATTGGAAATACAGAGAATGACGATATTGTAGATGATGACCAATATCAAGATGTGCTTGATGATGAAAATGCCGTGATTGATGTTGATGCAGAAAAAACTTTCGCAGATGTTTTTCTAGATAATGCTAATGAAACAGTTGATCTTGCTCCAGGACAAAAATTCAAAAATGTCGCTATCTTTGATATTCAAGGTGTTGCTCTGGGACAAAGATTTGACGATATTCAGACAGTTTTTTTTAATACTAAAAATTTATATACTCCTGTCGCAAAAGACTCTATTACATACACTATTCCAAAAGAATGGAAGTATAATCTAGATTATGAATGTAGGCAACAAGGTTTATTTGTTCCTGCTGATGTAAGCCAATGTATTAAAACTAGTGCTATAAAGAAAGGCATTCTATATCCTGCCGAAGTTCGTCTTGAAAGGGCTAGTACAGGGGAAAAAATCTATATATTTTTAACCTCTAATTTAACAGATAATCTTGTTTATAAAGTCATATACCACAACGATGTCAATGAATTATCTGGGAATGGTGAAGTTTTCCAATATCAAAAAGAAAAAAAGATTTTGAACTTTTGGAAAAATGTCTTGGAAAAATTCGGACAACCAAATTCTGGCTCGTCGGAATGGATTTCTTCTGATAATCCTTATGACCCAAAAATGAGTGCTGCATACGGAGAACTTATTTTGGAAAATCAAGGACTCTATTATAAAGACTTGGAAGAAAATGCTAAAAATTCCGAGGAAAATTTCAAAGCAAAAGATTATGCTTTCTAATGTGGTATTAAAATACCGTATATGATTTTTGATTGATTTTATGCTATTTTGCTTGACTTTATGATTTCTTTAATTTATAATCGCCTTGTCTTAAAAAGATTTTACAGAGTATAAATATGTAAAGTGCTTATTTTCTCTGTATTACAAACAACAAAACAAAAGGAAAAACTATGGCTACACCAAGTTTAAAAAAAGCAGATTTGAAATCCGATTGGATTCTAATTGATGCTACTGATTTAGTTTTGGGTCGTTTGGCTGTTCAAATCGCAAACTTGTTGCGTGGAAAACACAAACCTCAATACACTCCTCATATGGACGGCGGTGATAATGTTATCGTTGTCAATGCTTCTAAAATCGCTTTAACTGGTCGCAAAGCAGATCGTGAAAGTTTTTATTGGCACTCTGGATTCCCTGGTGGAATTAAATCCAGAACCAAGGGCGAATTGCTTGCTAATAAACCAGAAGAATTACTATTCAATGCTGTAAAACGTATGATGGGTCGCACTAGATCTTCCGCTCTTGCAGATCAACGTTTAACTAAATTACACATTTATGCCGGAGCAGAACATAAACACTCTGCACAAAAACCAGTTGTTATGGATTTTGGTTCTCTAAATGTTAAAAATAAAAGGAGTGCATAATGGTTGCTACAAAAGAAACAGTCGTATCTGTTACAAAAAATCCTAAGGTTATTTCTGCAACTGGTAAAAGAAAAGATTCTGTTGCTAGAGTTTTCTTGGCTCCTGGAAAAGGAAAAATTTTTGTAAATGATCTTGAATTAAATGCTTATTTCAAAAGACCTGTATTACAAATGATTATCAATCAACCTTTTGCTGTCGCTAAAAGAGAAGGTGCTTATGATGTTTGGGCTACTGTTAAAGGTGGCGGACTTTCTGGACAAGCCGGTGCTGTTAAACACGGTATTTCCAAAGCACTTACATTGATTGAATCTGAATTGCGTCCTGAATTGAAAAAAGCAGGATTCTTGACTCGTGATTCCCGTGTTGTTGAAAGAAAACACTTCGGTTTCCACAAGGCAAGACGTTCAACTCAATTCTCAAAACGTTAATTTTATACTCCCAGTTTTTTGGTCGGCTATTTATTTCTTGGTTGGACCAAAACTCTGGGATTTTTCATAAAAAGGAGTTCTTATGTTTGACAATAAATATCTAAAAAAAGAAAAAGTTAAAGATTTACATTACACTCTCTCACTAGTTTTTCCAAAGGATTTAATTGAAAAAAAATCTGATGAATTACTAATGGAACATGGTAAAAAAACAAAATTAGCAGGATTTCGCCCAGGACATATTCCTTTGGAAGTCTTGCGTCAGCATTTCGGAAATGCTATGCTGGATCAAGCAATCAATTCAATTATGAATGAATGGATGGACGGCTATATTGCAGAGAAAAAAATCCGCTTGGCCGGTTCTCCTAAGGCGGATATGAAAAATTATCAAGCAGGAAATGATCTTGATTTCAATCTTGATTTTGACATCTTGCCAGCACTTCCAAAAATTGAATTAGACAAAATTACTCTTACTAAAAAAGTTGCTGAATTTGATGAAAAAGAAGCAGAAAAAGCACTTGATAATATAGCAAAATCTCGTCGCGTTTTGAAAGAAATTGCCGATGAAAATACTGTTGCTAAAAAAGGTCATACTGCTGTTATAGACTTCAAAGGATTCGTTGGAGACACTGCTTTTGAAGGCGGAGAAGCAAAAAAACATTATTTGGAATTAGGTTCAAATACTTTTATTCCTGGCTTTGAAGATCAAATAATTGGTCATAAAAAAGGCGATAAATTTGATGTAAATGTTAAATTTCCAAAAGAATATCATGCTGAAAATTTGGCAGGTAAAGATGCCAGATTTGAAATTCTTTTACACGAACTTAAAGAAGTTTCTATTCCTGAAATCAATGATGATTTTGCAAAAGAAGTCGGTATGGAAAATGTTGCTAAATTAAAAGATCATATTAAAAAGATTTTAATGGATCAATATGACATTGCTTCTAAAAATTCTATGAAAGAAGAATTATTAGATGTTCTTGCTGATAAAGTTAAAATGGATATTCCTGAATCTCTCATTGAGCAAGAGTTTGACTTAGCAAAAAGAAATGCAGAATCTAAAAAAGAAACTTTTGATGAAAAATCTGCTAAAAAAGATGCTGAAAAAAGAGTAAAACTCGGATTGATTTTGGCTGAATGGGGAAATCAAAATAAAGTTGAATTGACTCAAGAAGAAGTTCAACAGGCTATTATGCAAGAAGCAATGAGATACCCTGGACAACAACAAGCAGTTTTTGATTACTATAACAAAAACAGAAATGCTTTGATGATGCTCCGTGGAATGCTTTATGAGGGAAAAGTTCTTGATACTATGCTTGGACATGTAAAAACAAAAGATAAACAAGTCAAAGCAAAAGAACTGTTTGAACCAGTTGAAGCAAAATAAATAAATTGCTAAAAATAATAAACGGAGCGAATGCTCCGTTTTTTTATATTATAGAAAGATTGCCACAGGCAAGAGCCCTCGCAATGACAGGGTGGTGCTAATTGAGCGGGTCATAACGAGATTCCTGACCAAGTCAGGAATGACAGCGTATATTTTATAAGGAATGTTTTACCTGGATTATCGGGTCGGGCCCGATAATGACACAAAGAATAAGGAACGTTAGATTGAAAATAAGGGTTGATGTTGCTGTCTTTTTATGATATAATTCATTGGTAATCAAGGAGTGGTTTCTTGATTATGAGGTCTCAAAACCTCGCCATAGGCGTCAAATAAAAGACGAAAAACCTCCAACTGGGTTGGAGGGTGGGTAATAAGCATTTTGCAAATATCTACACTATACTTATGGATAGTTTTGAGCCTCCAACCGCCACTTAAAAACTGGCGATTTTTTATTCATAAAAAAGGAGAAAATATTATGAAAATATTAAAAAATAAACTAAATAAGGCAAAATCGGTTATAAAATCAATGGTGCCACCTGAAAGAGATCTATTATTGAAAAGAATTAGAATACAAATCTCTACCCATGAAGGATTGTTAGGTTATGATAAATCTTTGGATAATTATCTAAAAGATAGAATTACAAAATGTAAAGAAATAAAAGCATTAGCAGATAAAGGAGAAATTTCTTTGGCTAAAGATATGTTATATTCCTTTCTAGGTGCGGGCAAGAGCTGGACGTATATCCACGAGATGATAAAAATCGTAAAACAAAGAGAAAAAGTTGAACAAAAATTAAAACAGGAAAAAGAGAGAGTTGACGGCGGATTTGCAAAACTAAAAGATATTGATAGAAGAAAAAAAGCAGATAAAAAATTTTACAAAGATAATGAAATCCTAGCATTAAAACAAAGAAT
>CAZEWI010000014.1:0-14742 GCA_964514455.1 uncultured Bacteroidales bacterium
AACTAAATGAATTCCAGCAGCACGAGCAAGTTGAGTCAATCTTTGAACACAAATTTCTACTTCTTTTTTAGCAAGTGCCATCAATTCAGCAACCTCGTCTATAACTATAACAAGTAATGGCATATTTGATAAATCAATTGGTCTTTCTTCGTATTCAATTTGTCCTGTTTCTGGATCAACTCCAACTTTTACCCTTTCATTTTTAACCTCGCCCTTATTTCTCATTTCTTCCGCTTTTTTATTATAATCTTTAAGATTATTTACTCCGATTTTTCCAAGTTTATCATAACGGAGTTCCATTTCTCTAACTGCCCATTTTAATGTATTTACGGCCTTTTCGGCATCTGTTACAACAGGTGTCAATAAATGAGGTATATTTTTCCAATTTGAAAATTCAACTTTTTTGGGATCAATCAAAATCAACTTACATTCGTCAGGAGTAAATTTATATAGCACAGACATAATTATATCAAGCATAAATACGGATTTACCAGCACCAGTTCGTCCTGCTACTAACAAGTGAGGCATTTTAGATAAATCAACAAAAACATTTTCCCCGCCTATATCTTGGCCAAGAACAAGAGGAATGGAATACTTTGAATTTTGGAATAAACTATCAGCAACAAGTCCTTGGAAATGGACGGTTTGTCTATCTAAATTAGGGACTTCAATACCAATCATTTTTGAACCAGGAATTGTAGCAATACGAATGCTAGTTGCTTCCATTGATCTGGCGATATCATCAGTTCTTGCGATTATACTATTTATTGTAATTCCTGGTGCTGGCTCAAATTCATACAATGTAACCACAGGCCCTGGGTTTATATTTTTAACATTTCCTTGGACTCCAAACTCAGCTAAACATGTCTCTAACAAACTTGCAGTTTGACGATGTATTTTACTAATAGAATTTTTTTGATTAGGGCTATGTATTAAAAGATTTAGTGGAGGAAGTAAAAATCCGGTTGATTTTTTAGGAGGAGTTTTAACTTGAACCTTTTCGGTTTTTTTAACAGGTGTTGATTTCTTTTCTGATTTTTCAGATTCCTTTATTTCTGTTTCTTCTTTTATTATAGGCTCATATTCTATTAAATCCTCATTTTTAATTCTATTTTTTATATTTTTAGCAAAAATTACCAAATTCTTAGATATAAATTGTAAAAAATTCCAAACTTGACTGTATGTAAAATCAAGAGCAATTATTACAAAATAAGATGTTAAACCAATTAGCAGAAATCCAATAAGAATCCGCAAAAAGGCCGGTAAATATAAAGATAAATTATTAGATATTGAGCCTCCAATAAGACCCCCAACAGATGTATTTAGAAATATCATAGAAAGAGATACAGAACAAAAAACACCACCAAGTAAAATAGAAAGGAATCTTATATTTGAATTTGTCCCGGATATTTTGGCTAGCATAATTTGATAGCCGTACCTCACAAATACAGAACCTATAAATAAACTAGATAAAAAGCCAAAAAATCCAATTAAATAGTCAGAAATATAATTGAAAAAATTACCAATGAAAGGTTTTGCTTCACCAGTAGTTGCGATATTAAAAGCATCTTGATTATTTGAATAACAAAATAATCCTAAAATTAAAACAACTCCAAATAAAAAAAGTAAAGCACCACAAACTCTGTGTATTATATTTTTCAATACATCATAAAGTTCAGGAGGTAGAAATGTGCTATTATCCACAATTACCTCGCTTTACTTTGATTTAGAAACTTTTTTAGATACTTTCTTTTTAGTTGTTTTAGCGGGTTTAATTGTTTTCTTTACATCTTTACTTGAAGCAACTTCTTTTTTGAACGCTTTAAGTCCTTTGCCAATATTCTCCATTATAGTAGGAATTTTACTTCCTCCAAATAACAGGAGTATCAAAACAATTATTAGAATTAATTCAGTAATACCCAATCTCATATTTTCACCTCTTTTTATCTAGGAATAGTATAACAATCAACGCCTTGTGATTTTGCCGATCTACAGAAAGAATCAGCAGAAACACGACCAGAAAATCCAACAACTCTTAGTCTATTAGTCATTTTGCCATTAGACAATTTGGCTTGAGTTATAGCAAATTCACGATTGTTAAATAAACTAGGGTATTTTTTTAATAATCTTGTTTGTTCTGCTTCAATCTTGGATCTATCAGATAAAGAAATCAACTGAACTTGCCAACCCTTAGGTGTGCTGTCTAGAGCCGCTCTTTGTTGTTTTTTTAATGGAATTATTTTACTTGGTTCAGGTTCTTCCGTTTTCAGTTTTTCTGGTTTTACAACAGGAATTTCAACGGAAGCAGGTTTTATTGGCATAGGTGCAACCTCAGATTCCACAGATGGTTTATTAGGATTAAATTCAACTGGTTTTATGTCTTGGACAACTCTCTGAGGCATTTTTGGGGATTCATCAGGCTTTAATAATTTTTCTGCTTCTTCAGAGAAATTATTTTCCGCTGTAGGAATTTGAAAAGCAGGAGCGGTGGTTGCGGTTTCAGGTTCTTGAACTAATTCTGCCTGAGGGTCAAGACTAACAATTGCCTCATCAGAAGACTTGTTTGAAGTTATTTTCATTGCTACATATATTATAAGTATAATCAATACTATCGTAATAGACATCAATAAAATAGGTTTTTTCTTACACTTTTTTTTATCGTCGTCTTTTGGACCTTCAAAGAATTCATCGCCGAATAAATCCTCATTTTCGGCATTAAAATTTAATAAATCTTGTTCGTTAAAATCTTCTGGCATATTTGTCTCCTTCATTCATTTAGACTAGTATAACAGATTTTTATGCGACTTGCAAATATTATTTTTATTTATTATCAAAATTTAATATATACACCATAGAAAAGAATAAAATTATCAAAGGCGGAGCCATAATTGCAATAATAGGCGGTAGAAAACCAGATGTCCCAAGAGCAACAAAAACATTTGTTAAAAAATATAAAACAAAACTAGCAAATATACCCAATCCAAATTTAAGACCAAAAGAATAATTTCTTGCTTGTCTGGTTAAAGAGAAACTTATACCGAGAATTACCATAACAATCAATAAAAACGGCTGAAATAACAAAGTATAAAATTGTAGTTTGTGCGATCTTGTATTAAACCCAGTCTCATTCAAATTCCTTATAAATGTTGGTAATTTCCAAAAAGATATTTGAGATGATTTTAAATATCTATCATAAACATGATTAGGACTCATATTAGAATCTGTTTCCCATGTCTTAGGATTTAAGATATTGTTATTTGTATCATAAATAATAGGATTTTTAGCAATCCATTTTCCATCAGATAAAACGACTTCTTTTGCTTCAATTCTATTTAATAATTTAAAGTTGGCATCTTGAAATAAAATTATGTTATCCTTAAAAATCATCTCATCTTTTTTTAAGTTTGCATATTTGGATTCTAATATAATTTTATAGTTCGGATTCTGCTCACGAACCCAGATTTTATCATCTAATAATAACATATTATGACTATCATCAGAATTATTCATTTCCCAATAAGAAGAAAGTCTGACAGAAAGAGGGTTTATAAGAGTGCTGGCAACTAAACCTATTAAAAAAGCAACATAAATGAAAGGTCTCATCCATTGAACAGGAGATAATCCAGCACCAACTATAATCGGAATCTCAGAACTTCTGGTAAGTTTCCATGTCGTAAGAAGAGTGGCTATAAATACAACCAAAGGTAAAAATATAGGAAACCATTCAAAAATTTGAACCAGACTGCCAATCGCCGATTCTGAAAGAGTGGAATTTGATTTTGTCATATTTTCTATTAAAGAAATTATAAATGTAATTCCAATCACAAGACCCAGCATTCCAATAAAATTTTTGAAAAATTGATTGGCTAAAAATCTGGTAATAATCTTTGGGTATAATCTCATTTAATATTTCTCCACAAATAGATTTCCATCTGGATTTTTTGGTGAATTTTCTGTAAATCCAAGTTTAGTCCAATAATCAATTTGATCATGAACCATAGCAATAGCGCCACAAATAAAAATCTCGGTATTTTTTGGTGTAAAATTAGAAGTGAATTTTTGATATTCAAGCAAATTAAATATAGAATCTATATGTCCCTTTATCCCATTCAGTTCTTCTCGGCTTGTTATTGGAAAATAAGCAAATTTTTTATTATTATTTTCAAGTTTTTTCATTTCTTCCATATAGGCAAGATTATTGATAAAGCGCCCCCCATTTATCAAACATATTTTTTTATTAAAATCCTTATATGTTCTTAAAACAGAAACAAAAGGAGCAATACCAGTTCCTGTTGCTATAAATATCTTATTTTTATCTAAATTTTTCATAGGATTAAAATGTCCAACGATTTTATCGCCTATAAAAACAGAATCACCCAGACTTAAAGAATACAAAAGTGGAGTCAATTTTCCATCTTGTTTTAATACAATTATAAATTCCAATTCATTTTCCAAAGGAGAAGAGGCTATTGTATAAGCCCTAAATATCATATTTTCATTTTCATCTTGAAGTCCAAGGGTTATAAATTGCCCAGCAATAAAATTAGGCTTAAATTCCGTTTTTAGCCTAAATATACGCAAGTCATCGGCCAAGTATTTTATATCTGTTATTATAGCAGATTGCATTTTTCTACCTTATTGTTTATTATCTAAAACATCATTATAGACTATTCATTATTCAATTTACAATAAAAAACTTGATTTATTTTTTTTATTTTGATAGCATAAAAGAACTGCTCAAAATTGGAATATGCCAATACTAAATAATAAGAGGTATTAAAATGGAAAAGAAACCTATGACACTTTGGGGTTATGAAAAATTAAATAATGAGTTGAATCAGTTAAAAACTGTTGAAAGACCTCATATTCTTAAACAAATAGCAGAGGCTAGGGCTTTGGGCGATTTATCAGAAAATGCCGAATATCATTCTGCAAAAGAGCGTCAAAGTTTTACAGAAGGCAGAATTAAAGAATTAGAATCACTAATTTCCTTCGCTGAAATCATTGATATAAATAAAATAAGTGGAGACACCATTAAATTCGGTGCAACAGTAGTTGTTATTGATTTAGATACTGACAAAAAGGTTAAATATCAAATTCTATCAGATATTGAAGCCGATATTGAGAAGGGAATTATTGCTAATACATCTCCTCTTGGTCGTGCATTGATAGGTAAAAAAACCGGTGATTTTGTTGATGTAATCACTCCTGGCGGAGTAAAGTCTTGGGAAATAGAATCGGTCTGTTTCTGCGGATAAAACAGGAATAATAAAATGGCAATTAGAGTTCTTGATGACAATTTAATAAATCAAATCTCTGCCGGTGAAGTTATAGAAAGACCGGCCAGTGTTGTTAAAGAACTTGTTGAAAATGCTATTGATGCAGGTGCTACAAAAATAGATATAGATATAGTTGATGGTGGTAGGACTCTGATTTGTGTATCTGATAATGGCTCTGGTATGTCAAAAGAGGATTTACTAAAATCTGTTTCAAGGCATGCAACTTCAAAAATTAAAGGCAATGATTTACTAAATATAACTACTATGGGTTTTCGTGGCGAGGCTTTACCTTCTATTGCTTCTGTTTCAGATATGGAAATAAAAACTTGTCATAATTCTGAGTCTTGGTCTTTGGATATATCTAATTCTGAAAATCCTGTATTAAAGCCAGATAATATACCACTAGGAACAAAGATTTTCGTAAAGAATCTATTTGCTAAAACTCCGGCCAGATTAAAATTCTTACGTTCTGATAGGGCAGAGACTTCGGCTATTATTGACTGGGTTAAAACTTTAAGTCTTTCTAAACCGGAAATATCTTTTAACTTAAATAAAAAATGGATTTATCAAAAGGCCGATAAAAAGGGCCGAATCTTTGATGTCTTAGGGAATGATTTTTCAGATAATATGTTATATCTAGATGAATCTGATTCAGATATAAAATTGTCTGGGTTTATTTCTAAACCAACTTATCGCCGTGCTACTTCCGATTCTCAATTTCTATTTGTAAATGGTCGTGCAGTAAAAGATAAAATTTTAATAGGTGCTTTAAGAGCCGGTTATTTTGATGTAATGGCTCCTCGCGAATATCCTTCTTGTGTGCTATATTTAGAAATGCCAACAGATTTAGTTGATATAAATGTTCATCCGGCCAAGATAGAAGTTCATTTTTTATATCCAGTGCGGGTTCGTTCTTTACTTGTTTCTAGTATAAGACATGCTATTTCAAAAACACTAGAAAATACTATAAATGAAAATACTCAGCATATAATTCCTAGTCAATCTATAACAGAAAATATACCTTTCAAAAATTACATAATTAGAGAACCTAGTAGCAATTATAATTATAATAATTCCAGAAATTTTGAATCAATGCCGGTCTTTTCGGACATGGTTAAAAATATAAATGAAAATAAACAGACAGAATGCGAGGATTATCATCGTCCTCTTGGACGGCCTTTGGCTCAAATTATGAATGCTTATATTCTATCAGAATCGGAATATGGTTTTATTATTACCGATCAGCATGCTGCTCATGAAAGAATTGTTTATGAAAAATTACGAAAAAACCGAGAAAATAATAAAATTATTACTCAACCTTTACTCGTTCCAGAAATCATAGAACTTGGGGATTTATCAGAATTTATTTTAGATAATTCCGGCCTTTTTAGTGTTTATGGTATTTTGTTAGAGCCTTTTGGAGATGGTGCAATTATAATTCGTGAAGTTCCAGCAGGCTTAGATTTGGATTGGAAAAATTTAATCACTGAAATGGCCGAACAAATCAAAGAAGATCAACCAGAAACTATTTTAAGTGAAAAATTACATAAAAAAATTGCAACTTATGCTTGTCATCATTCTGTTAGAGCAGGGCAAAAACTGGATTTAATTCAAATGAATGAATTGCTCCGTCAAATAGAAGAAACTGAACGCGGAGGCCAATGTAATCATGGTCGTCCAGTTTATAAAATATTCAAAAAATCAGACCTAGATAAAATTTTTGAAAGGATTTGATTTATAAGTCTTGACCAATAGGCTCTTTATTGTTATAATAAAAACAATAAAAAAGAGTTATATTTGAGAATTATAGTTGAAAAATCTTTATCAGGTCGGACTTGGACTATTGAAAATACAGACGAGCAAGCATCTAATGCCATAGCCGAAAAATACAATTTACCAAGACCAGTTGCTGATTTATTATTATCTAGGGATATATCCGATATTGAGAATTTTCTAAATCCTAGTATTAAAAATCAAATGCCAGATCCTTTTGTTTTGCATGATATGGAATTGGCTATTTCTCACATTAAAGAAGCAATTTTATCAGGTAAAAAAATTGGTATTTTTGGTGATTATGATGTTGATGGAATCACATCTACTGCTATTTTAATTAGATATTTTAAGGCAATAAATTTTACAAATTATATGTGGATTCTACCAAATCGCGAGGGCGATGGGTATGGATTAAATACTGAGGCTATTGATAAAATGCATTCAGAAAATACAAATGTTTTAATCTGTGTTGATTGTGGAATTAGTGCAGTAAAAGAAGTTGATTATGCTAATTCTCTTGATATGACTTGTGTAATTCTTGATCATCACGAATCTGAAAATAATCTACCAAATGCTGTCGCAGTTGTTGATCCTAAAAGAAATGATGATACATCAGGTCTAAATTATCTTGCGGCAGTGGGTGTTTGCTTTTTATTTCTTGTTGGATTGAATAGGGCCCTTAGAGAAGCGGGTTATTTTGAGAAAATAACTGAGCCTAATTTAATGGATTCTCTTGATATGGTAGCCCTTGGGACTGTTTGCGATACGATGTCTTTGATTGAATTAAATAGGGCTTTTGTTGCTACAGGTCTTAAAGTTTTGAAAAATAAAAAGAATCTAGGAATTAAAACTTTGCTTGATGCTTCTGGAACAAAAGTTATTTCTGTTTATACTCTTGGATTCGTTTTAGGCCCCCGCTTGAATGCTGCTGGTCGTTTAACTAGTGCTGATAAAAGTTTGGAATTATTACTTTCACAAGATCAAAGCGAATCACAAAAACTGGCTTCGGATTTAGTTGAATTAAATGATAAAAGAAAAGACATAGAATCTATTACTCTTGCAAGCGCTATTGAAAAAATAGATGAAAATATTGAAAGATATAAAAATTTTATATTCGTATTTGATAAGTCTTGGCATGGCGGGGTAATGGGTATAATCGCCGGTAGATTAAAGGATAAATACAATCGTCCAACTTGTGTTGCGACTCTAAATGACTCTGGAATTATAAATGGTTCTGGTCGCTCAATCGCCGAAATTGATTTAGGTAAAATTATTATGGAGGGTGTTGAACAAGGTATTTTATCAGAAGGTGGAGGGCATGCGGCTGCTGTCGGATTTAGCCTTGTTCCTGAAAATACGGAAAAGTTTTTAAGTTTTGCGAGTGAAAAAGTATGTAATCAACTTGGGGATAAATGTTTAACTCCAACTATAAAAGCCGATGTTTTAATGGATTTAGGTGGTGTAAATCGTGATTTATTAAAAACTTTTGAGCAATGTGAGCCTTATGGGCAAAATAATTTTGAACCAAAATTTATTTTAACCGGTGCAACTTTTATGTGGTCTAATGTTTTCGGAAATGGTCATATAAAATTGTCTTTCAAAGCATCAAATGGAACTACTATACAAGCAATGCTTTTTAATGGTCTCCATTCAGATTTAGGAAAATATCTATTGGAAGAAAATAATTATGGAAAAGTTTTAAGAATCTGTGGTCGCTTAAAAGAAAATGAATACAATGGTCGCACAAAAGTCCAACTAATTTTAGAAGATATAAGCGAGGATTAAAATGGGATTAGATATAGCAACTTCATGGTGGTTTCAAACTATATTATTCATAATGTCGGGAGTAACAATTTACCTGCTATCAAGAAACAATAAAAAAGCCGGTGCTTGGGGTGTAGTTATCGGCCTTTTGTCCGAACCATTTTGGATTTACTCATCTTATTTTACCGGCCAATGGGGAGTTTTTGCAATCTCGTTTTTTTATACATTTTCATATATGTCCGGAATCTACAATTTTTGGTTTAGAAAAAAGAGATAACAGATAAATATCTCCAATAATTTATTATGATTTTCTTCTTATTGTGTAAATTTAGCAAATATATTTTAATAAGGTATAAAGGAAAATAAATATGGGCTATATTTCTGCTTTTATTGTTGTTTTTATTTGGAGTATAAATATAATACTCGCAAGATATTTTTCGGACTCGGTTTATCCCTTTCAAATATCTATGGGAAGATGGATTTTTGCTCTAATTTTAATTTTACCTTTTACAATAAAGTCTCTGATTGAAAAAAGGCATATAATTTTTAATCATTGGAAATATATAGTTGCTCTCGGAATTTTTGGAATAGTATTTACAAACAGTTTAACTTATTTGGCCGCAGAAACAATAAACTCTGTAAAAATAGGAATCTTAAAAATTACATTTCCATTATTTTTAACAGGACTAAGTGTTATTTTCTTAAAAATAAAATTGAGTTGGAAACAAATTGCTGGAATTTTAATCGCTGTTTTAGGAGTAATAGTTGTTTTATTTAAGGGAGATATTTCAAAGATATTTCAAATGAAACTGGAAATAGGGGATATCTATATGCTGTTGAATAGTTTGTTATTTGCCATTTATTCTCTTTTACAAGTAAAAAGACCAAAAGAATTGACCAGCACTACATTACTATCTGCAACTATCATTGTGGCTGTCGTATTTTTAATTCCTATTTGTTATTTTACAGAAGGATTTCCAAAAATGAATCGCGAAAATCTAGAATTATTTGCATATTTAGGATTATTTAATTCCCTTATAGCATTTAGTTTGTGGAATTATTCGCTTGGAAAAATAGGTAATATCAAAACTAGTATGTTTTATTATTTAATGCCTGTGATATCAACGATATTAAGTTATTTTGTATTCAAAACAGGGATTACAATGTCGGAAATTATAGGAACAATTTGTATAATTACAGGATTGATATTTTTAAGTTTAAAAAAAGCAATAATTAAAAAAAGCCGGTAATTACCGGCTTTTTTATTGATTCAGTATAAGTTCTTTATATTTTTGATCAAAAACTTTTTTGACTAATTTTTGTCCTTTTTCATTTAGGTGAATTCCATCAAGACATAAATAATCACTGTATTTTGGAATACTCAATAAAGACTCTCTAACATTTATTATATGAAGTCCTCTATCATATCCAATCCTTTCTAATGCCCCAGCATATAATTCTTGATTGCGATAAATTTTTGTTTTATCGCCAAGAAAAGACATAATATTTTTTGCTCGTTCTCCGTCATTTTTAGCAACCCAATTAAAATATCTTTCCGAATCAATAGGAGGCAAAGTCATAATAATTGGATCTTTTTTAGCCCCTATAATTTTGTCTATAATAGTATTTATATTCTTTTTGAATTTTGAATAAGCAACATTTTCAATGTGATGACCTTTTGGATTTTCTGCAATTTTATCCCAATTAAAATCACAA
Organism: uncultured Bacteroidales bacterium; assembly: GCA_964514455.1. Lineage (GTDB taxonomy): Bacteria > Pseudomonadota > Alphaproteobacteria > Rs-D84 > Rs-D84 > CAZEWI01. The sequence goes on from CAZEWI010000014.1 coordinate 10,533, forward strand.
TCATTTCCGCCTAGTTCCAATAGAACAACATTAGATTTGTCATTTTCAAGAAGAAAATCAATTTTGGTAAGCATTCTATCAGAGGTATTTCCAAAGCGAGAATAATTATTGACAGGGACATTTTTAGAACTACTAAACATTTCAGTAGCACTTTTTTTAACTTGTCTATATTTTCCCATAATTTCATCAAAAACGACTCCTTTTAGAATAGAGTCGCCAAAGATGCTTATGCTATTAAGTATTTGTGCCATTTTTAAGTCCTTTTTTGTTAAAAACATTAAGATTATAGACCTATATAATATAAATGCATTTAACTTTTGTAATGCTGAAAAATAAATAAAAATACACTGAATATGATATAAAATCTTAAAGTAGTCTGAAAAAATAAAACCCGCACAAAGTCGGTTTTATATTTTTTGGTGGGAGTGGGTGGATTCGAACCACCTCAGCTATAAGCAACAGATTTACAGTCTGCCCCGGCTCTCCAACTCCGGCGCACGCCCAATCCTATTTAATTTTGGTGCGAGTAGAGGGATTCGAACCCTCATTTCCAGCTTGGAAGGCTGATATTCTAGCCCTTGAACTATACTCGCGACTAGGGCAATTATATAATATCTTTCCAAAAAATCAAGTATTATTTTAATTGTTTAATTGGATTAAATGCACGAGTGTCTTTTCTTATCTCAAAATGAAGTTGAGGGCTTGTTACTCTACCTGTTTGACCAATAGAACCAATCCTTTGACCAACCTTGACCTTTTGACCCCTTTCAACCAGTATATTATTCATATGAGCATAAACAGTCATCCAAGAATTAGCATGTTGAATTATTACTAGATTTCCAAGGCCTTTAATCTCATTTCCAGCATAAGCAATTACTCCATTCTCGGCAGATAAAACAGGTGAGCCAAACTTTGCCGATATATTTATTCCGTCGTTATATAATCCATTTGATTTTGTTCCAAATGATGAAATTATCTTTCCTTTTATAGGCCACGAGAATCTAGATGAAGATCTAGCATTTGGTTGAGTTATTGATTTAATTTCAGTCTTTTTTACTGATGGAGTTTTTTTCTGAACAATAATTTCCTTCTTTGCTGGTTCTGAGGCTTTTTTAGATTCTTTTTTATCGGCTTTTTTTGATTTTTCCGGTGTTTTCTTTGATTCTGTCTGTTCTTTTTTTATTTCAGGAGTTTTTACAGCCGATCTTTTAACTGTAATTGATTCCGGATTGGTAAGTTTTTCTGTAGTGCTGATTGGGGCAGTTAAACGAAGTTTTTGTCCAATCGCAAGAGCATATGGGATAGATAAATTATTTATTTTTGCCAGATTATTCAAGTCAATTTGATGTTGTCTTGAAATAGAATATAGAGTCTCTTTTGGCTGAACTATATGATAGGCCAATTCAGGGACTTTTAATATAGTCCCTGGTTTTAATATAAATGGTGCCTCCAACTTATTTAATTCAATCATATCACGAAGTATAAAATTATACTTACGAGATAAACTATAAAGAGTATCTCCTTTTTCAACGGTAATAACATCTGATTTAGGTTTTGCTAAAACTGCTGGATTTTTAATCTTTTTAGGAACAATCAAAATATCGTCTATTTCTGAACTTTCTTCAGGTTTTTCGGTTTTTTCTGCTTTTTCAGGAATAATCTGAATTTCTTTTTTTATTTCATCAGTTTTATTTTCGGACTCGGATTTGTTTTGTTCAGGAACTTCTTTTTTTTCTTCTTCTATTAAAATAATTTTTTCTTTAAGAACCTTTTCTTTAATTGTTTCAGGCTCATCAACCTCTTGTTGTAGTTTTTCTTTTATTTCCGGTTTTATTTCAGATTTTTCAGTTTCTTGAATTATCTCAGTTTCTTTCTTTTCTTCTTTTATTGGCTCGGGCTCTTTAATCTCTGGTTTTTTATATTTATCTGATTTTCCATAAGAATCTGGATTGCCTTTTTCCTTTGGCTCGCCATAAGAATTACGGGTATTTTGTGGTTCTCCATAACTGGATTTTTCTATTACCTCGGGTTTCCCGTGGATAGACTCCATAATAATAGGGTGTAAATCACATCCGCACAAGACAACAATAAATAAGTATGATAATTTTTTCATAACAATTATTATAACTCATTTTAGTAAAATAATCCACTAGGATTTTAAAATATAAAGATGCTTCAAACATAAAATACAGAGGAATCCCTAATAATAACATAGATAAAACATCAGGAGGTGTTAAAATTGCTGATATTATAGCGATGCCAATCACTATCAATCTACGATATTTTTTTATTGTGTCAGGATTTATAATACCTAGTCTATTTAATATAACTAAAATCAAAGGAAATTGAAAGGCCAGTCCAAATATCTTCATAAACTTTATTGATAATTGTAAATAACTAGACAAAGTTGGACGAAGTAATATACGAATAGAATCAGTTGAGCCAGATTCTGATATAAAAAATTGAAATACTAAAGGAAGCAATATAAAATATACAAAACAAACTCCAATTAAAAATAGCAATGGAGATAAAATTACAATTGGTTTTACAAATGATTTTTCATTTTTATGTAATCCTGGAGCAACATATTTATATGCTTGATACAAAAAGAAAGGGCATGTTAGAAATAAAGCAAAACAAGATGCTAATGACAGTTTTATAAAAAATCCATCGGTTAAATTTGTATATAATAAAACCCCTCTGTGCCAGGAATTTATAAGTGGTATCAACATAATATCTCTTATAGTTGGAGCAAAAATATAACCAGATAAAAATGCCACTACAAAAAATATCAGAACATAAATTATACGTTGTTTTAATTCTTGAATATGTTCCAGTAGTGTCATTTTATGCATTTTTACCGGCCTTTTTGCGAGTCTTTACTGGCTCTGAAAAATTATTCATTACATCATCAAATGTATTCTTTGATATATCATCAATCACATCATGTTTATTTAATTCAGTCTCTGCTTCGGATATTTTTGATTTTATTTCCCCAAATAAATCACTAACTTTTCTGTATAGTTTTCCCATATATCTAAATACATCTGGCCATGACTTTGCTGGAAGTATTACAATTGCTAATATAATTATAAAAAATAATTCAGAAAATCCAATTCCAAACATTTATATTCCTTTAATTATAAAAACTATCTTGATTATCACCAGTAAATGTTTTTTGATACTTCAAATTAAAGAAATTTTTATCAAAATCATTTTTAGGTTTTAAGTTTGAAAGAGCAATCTCGGTTGTTAGTCCTGTCGCATCAACAACTGACCAGCCAAGAAGTTTATCTGAGTCTTTATCAAAATACACAATCATAGTTCCAAGACCGGGGTTTTCTTTGATAATCATTTTAAGTGAGTATTTTGAATTATCAGATTTAGTCTCTAAAACTTTAACATCATCATTTCTTAAATCTACATTTTCTCTGATAAATATACCAGCAGGAGTAGAGTTTATAGGAATTGTCGTGATTTGATCCAAATCTATATCATGATAATATAAATCTGTTCCATCAGAAATAAGTTGAATAGGGCTTTTCTTATAGTCTAATTTTAATTTTCCAGGACGATATAAGGCAAATTTTCCAGAATCTTTTTGTCCATTAGAAGATGATTGCTTGAAATCACCGGAAAGACCAGAAACATTATTCAAATATGTCTCGGCTTTTTTAATTAAATCACTATCAACTTTTGCAAAAGCATTTAACGACATAACACAAGAAATTAAACCTATAATTAAAGCCCTCATTATATTTCTCCTTTAATAAGTTTTTGCAATATAAACATATTCTTTATTCATATCTAAACAGATATAAGAAAGTTTATATTTATTATCGCCACCTTTTTCAAATCCATGGCCGATTGTTTTTGAATATAAAATTTTGAAAACACCGGCTTTTCCGTCAGCCATCATCTTTTCTATTTCTTCAACACTATCAACATTAAAGATAAGTTTTTCATTTAGTTTTTTTGAATTTTCTAACATATCTTTTTGTATAGTATCTAAATGTGAAGACATTTCAGAAATTGTTTTTTCAAAAGATTCTGTTTTTTTACTATCGCGGCCAATATCTCGTCTGGTTATTGTAATCGTATTTTCAGAAACTTCTTTATCTCCGATTTCAATACGAACAGGAACTCCTTTTTTTATCCATTTCCAGATTTTATCACCGCTTCTATCATCAGTTAAATCCAAATGAACACG
>CAZEWI010000015.1:0-12867 GCA_964514455.1 uncultured Bacteroidales bacterium
TCTGTCGCAGCAACAACCAAGATTGCTCCGTCCATTTGAGCAGCACCAGTAATCATGTTTTTGACATAGTCAGCGTGCCCTGGGCAGTCAACGTGAGCATAGTGACGATTTGGTGTTTCGTATTCAACGTGTGCTGTGTTGATGGTTATTCCACGAGCCTTTTCTTCTGGTGCACTATCAATAGCAGAAACTGCTTTTCCTTTATCATTTCCAATTCCAAAGATAGAGCAAATTGCTGCTGTCAATGTAGTTTTACCATGATCAACGTGGCCAATTGTTCCGACGTTAACGTGAGGTTTTCCACGTGAGTATTTTTCTTTTGCCATAGTATTCTCCTTTGATTTAACTATTGGTTGTGTTTTTTGATAACTTCTTCTGCCACATTAGCAGGAACATCTGCATAATGAGACAACTCCATGTAAAAAGTTGCACGACCCTGAGATAGAGAACGTAATGTTTTTACATAGCCGAACATTGTAGCCAATGGAACATAAGCACTAATGAGTTGAGCGCCAAAACGGACGTCCATACCATTTACTTGTCCACGACGTGAATTCAGGTCTCCGATAATATCACCCATATATTCTTCTGGGGTGGTAACCTCAACCTTCATAATTGGCTCTAACAACTTAGGAGCGGCTTCTTTGATAGCCTCTCTAAAAGCAGCACGAGCAGCAATTTCAAAGCAAAGAACATTAGAATCAACTTCATGGTATTTTCCGTCAATCAATGTTGCTTTAAAATCTATTGTTGGATAGCCACACAAAACTCCGTTTTGTTGAGCCATCTTCAATCCTTTTTCAACGCCTGGGATATATTCTTTTGGAATTGATCCACCGACTATTTTATTTTCAAACTGATATCCTGAACCGGCTTCCAAAGGTTCAAATATAATTTTAACCTGAGCAAATTGTCCAGAACCACCAGATTGTTTTTTATGAGAGTAATCTTTTGTGACGGTTTTTCTGAATGCTTCGCGGTAAGCAATTCTTGGTTCTCCAACATTTGCTTCCACTTTGAATTCACGGAATAATCTATCAACAAGAATATCAAGATGTAATTCGCCTAATCCGCCAAGAATAGTTTGTCCTGATTCCTGATCTGTAGATACATGGAATGAAGGATCTTCTTTTGCCAAAGCCTGTAATCCAAGAGACATTTTTTCAATATCTGCTTTTGTCTTAGGTTCAATAGCGATTTCAATAACAGGATCTGGAATATCAATTTTTTCAAGAATAATTGGTTTTGATTCATCACAAAGAGTATCTCCTGTTAAAGTATCTTTTAATCCAACAAGAACAACAATATCACCAGCAGATGCTTCTTTGATTTCCTCACGATTATTTGAGTGCATCAAAAGCATACGACCAATTCTTTCTCTTTTTTCACGACTTGAATTATAGATATAAGAACCAGAAGTCAATTTTCCTGAATAAATACGAATATACATCAAAGAACCAACATAAGGATCATTAGCAGACTTAAATGCCAAAGCAGAAAATGCTTCATTTGCATCTGGTTTTCTAGAATCCTCTGTTTTTCCATCCATTTTAATGCCTTTTGTATCTCCAATATCAAGAGGTGATGGCAAATAATCAACAATAGCATCAAGTAGAGGTTGAACACCTTTATTTTTAAATGCAGTTCCACAAAGAACTGGATTAAAGTTTTGAGCAATTGTTCCTTTACGAATCAATTCTTTAATTTTTTCAACACTTGGCATTTCTCCATTAAAATAAGCATCCATTGCAGCCTCATCAAGACTAACAACTTCTTCAATCAATTTATTATGGAGTTCTTCGGCTTTTGCCTTTAAGTCAGCGGGAATTTCTTTTATAACTGGATGCGATCCAAGTTCATCTTCCCAAACAATTGCTTTCATTTCAACAACATCAACGACACCGATGAAATTAGCTTCTGAGCCAATTGGGAAATTTACAACTAGTGGAGTAGTTCCTAATCTTTCACGAATCATTTCAACACAACGGAAGAAATCTCCGCCTGCTCTATCCATTTTATTTATAAAGCAAATTCTTGGAACGTTATATTTGTCTGCTTGTCTCCAAACTGTTTCAGTTTGAGGTTGAACACCAGAAACAGATTCAAAAACAGCAACTGCCCCGTCTAAAACACGGAGAGAACGCTCAACTTCCATAGAAAAATCAACATGCCCCGGTGTGTCAATTAAATTGATTCTGTGATCTCTCCAAAAGGTAGTAGTTGCAGCAGATGTAATTGTAATGCCTCTCTCTTGTTCTTGAGCCATCCAATCCATAGTTGCGCCACCATCATGGACTTCACCGATTTTATAAGTTTTACCAGTATAATAGAGAATACGTTCTGATGTCGTAGTTTTACCAGCATCTATGTGAGCCATAATGCCAATATTACGATACATATTAAGAGGTGCGACTTTTCCAATGCTCATTTGCGTTTTCCTTGTTTAATTACCATCTAAAGTGAGCAAAAGCCTTATTAGCCTCAGCCATTTTATGAGTATCTTGTTTCTTTTTAAGTGTTGCACTGTTTCCGTTTAATATATCACGGATTTCAGCAAATAATCTGTCTTCTTGAGAACGTTCGGAACGTTTTCTAGATAATGTAATCAACCAGCGAATAGCAAGTGTTTGTTGTCTTTCAGCAGAAACTTCAACAGGAACTTGGTATGTAGCACCACCAACTCTTCTAGATTTAACTTCTACACTTGGTTTAATAGCATTGATTGCTTCATTAAAGGCTTCAAGATTGTCTTTACGAATACCTTTTAATTTTTCCATAGCACCATAAAAGATTTTTTCAGCAACTTCTTTTTTGCCATCTTCCATAATAGCATTGATTGTTTTAGCAACGAGTAAGTTTCCAAAAACTGGATCTGGAAGTACTTGTCTTTTTTCGGCTTGTTTACGTCTTGACATCTAGAACCCCTTATTTCTTATTTTTAGCGCCATATAGAGAGCGTCTTTGTTTTCTTGCAGCAACACCTTGAGTATCCAAAACACCACGAATAACATGATAACGGACACCAGGTAAATCCTTTACACGACCACCACGAATCATAACAACACTATGTTCTTGTAGATTATGTCCTTCACCAGGAATATACGCAGTAACTTCAAAACCATTGGCCAATTTAACACGAGCAATCTTACGCAAAGCAGAGTTTGGTTTTTTTGGTGTAGTTGTATAAACACGTGTGCAAACGCCACGTTTTTGAGGACAACCCTGCATAGCAGGTACTTTATTACGAATCGTTTTGTCTTGTCTGGACTTCCGAATCAGTTGATTCACTGTTGGCATCTATAACCCTTTGTTTTTCTTTGTTTCCTTTTGACAAAGTGCCATCTTTTGAGATTTATTCCGCACCCTATGCACGGTTTATAAATCCCTCTAACACCTTGTTTTTACTAATTTTTTTGCTCTGATAATCTAATCAAAGTGAATTTATATTAAAGCGAAACCCTTGAAAAGTCAAGTCTTTTTTTTGAAAAAATCAAAAAAATATGATAAAAATTTAAGAGATTGTTGTTTTTTATATACAAAATATTTTTTTAGATTAGTTTTGCTTTGTTTTTTCTTCTGTTTTCCAATTAGTTTCGGAACGAATTTTTCGCCAATTATTATGATTTTTTTGGTGCTCAGCAAGATTCTCAGAAAATATATGGCCGCCTTTTCCGTCTGCGACAAAAAATAAATAATTTGTCTCGGCTGGTTGAATTGCCGCTAAAATAGATTGAAGCCCTGGGTTAGCAATTGCAGTCGGAGGTAATCCCCTATATTTATATGTATTATATTTACTATCTGTTGTTAGATGAGATTTTAATAATTTTTCCCCGTGCATACTACCAAGTTTATCTGACACAGAGTAAATAACTGTTGGATCCGCTTGTAATTTCATATTTTGTTTCAAGCGATTTATATAAACACTAGCAACAATAGATTTTTCTGAATCAAGCATAGTTTCTTTTTCTATAATAGAAGCCAAATTTACGACTTCGTCCCAAGTTTTTAGGTGTCCTTGATGATTTAAATCGTCCCAATATTTTTGTCTTATATCTTGCATTTCTTTTTTCATCAATTTTATTACATTGTTTCTGTCTTCTCCTTTTGAGACATGGTAAGTACTAGGAAATAATTCTCCGTCAATCATTTCTTCTGTTATTTCACCAGATAAATCAGGATTTCTGTATAATATATGCCTGATTTGTTTAGCAGTCATACCTTCCGGAACAACAACAGAAGCCATTGATATTTTTCCTTCTACCATATTGCTGGCAATACTAAACATAGTAGCACCTTTGTTTATATCGTAATATCCGGCTTTAATTTTTCCACCAAGAGCATAAACTAAACCCTTAAACATATATTCACTTAGGATTAAATTGCTGTCCTTTAATTTTGCTGCGACAGAAGAAACTGAACTGCCATAAGGAATAAGGACTGAGGCTTTATAATGAACAGAAGAGAATAAAAATACCAGTAAAGTCAAAACGACGAAAAACGAAGTGCAAAATAAAGCGCACCTCTGCCTAAAAGACATTTTATAAATCTCTTTTACTGGTTTTTTTATTTTTTCTACAATTTTATAATTTTTTAATTTTTTACGAATCATAATTATTCAGAATATTTCTTTAATACTAGACTAGCATTTGTTCCGCCAAAACCAAAAGAGTTAGAAATAGCGTAATCAACATTTTTATTCTTTGCTTTATTAGGAACTAAATCAAATCCCGCAGTAATTTCTTCTGGGTTATCAAGATTTATTGTAGGAGGAACGATTCCATCGCGGATTGAGAGAGCACAAATTATAGCCTCAACCGCCCCCGCAGCACCAAGCAAATGCCCAGTCATAGATTTTGTTGAAGACATAGAGATATTTTTATTTTCTCCAAATAGATTTTTAACGGCTTTGAATTCAGATAAATCACCCAAAGGAGTTGATGTTCCGTGAGCATTTATGTAGTCAATCTGTTCTGGCTTTATATCTGCATCATTTATAGCATTTAACATTGCCCTATATGCACCATTTCCAGATTCTTCGGGTGCAGTAATGTGAAAAGCATCACCAGATAAGCCATAACCAACAACTTCGGCATATATTTTAGCACCACGAGCCTTTGCATGTTCTAATTCTTCAAGGATTAAAATACCTGCGCCCTCACCCATAACAAAACCGTCTCTCGCTTTATCCCAAGGACGACTGGCCTTTTCTGGCTCGTCATTGAATGAAGTTGATAAAGCCCTTAGAGCACAAAATCCAGAAAATCCGACAGCACATAAAGCCGCTTCTGAACCACCAGCAACCATAACATCTGCATCTCCGTGCATAATAAGACGAGTTGCTTCACCAATTGCATGAGTTCCTGTTGCACAGGCGGTAACAACAGAAAGATTTGGACCTTTTAATCCGTATTTAATAGAAAGATTTCCAGAGCCCATATTGATAATTGACTTTGGTATAAAAAAAGGAGACATTCTTGAATAACCCTTTTCTAATACATTTACAACATTATCAAAAATAGATTGCATTCCACCAATTCCAGAACCAAGCAAAACTCCAGTTCTTTCTCTGTCTTGGTCTGATTCGGGGTGCCAGTTGGAATCATTTAATGCTTCATCAGTGGCAGCCATTGCAAATAAAACATATTTATCAAGACGAGTTTGTTCTTTGGGGCTTATTATATTTGAGACATCTAATTCGCCGGAATTTGTTCCTAGTTTAATTTCGCCAGCAACTTTTGAAGAAAATTCGTCAGTATCAAAAACACTGATTTTTTTTATTCCAGAACGACCCGCTTTTAGGGATTTCCACATAGTTTCACAATTAAAACCGACAGGAGAAACAGCACCTATTCCAGTAATAACAACTCTTTTATATTCTTTCATAACAAACTCCTTATAATTTAATTATAAACATACACTATAAAATAAAAAAACGCCACAACAAAATAATTTGTAATAGCGTTTTATATATCCATCAGGCAACTATGCTTATTCAGATTTAGCCATATTTGCTTCAATGAAAGCAACAACATCACCAACAGTGATAAGGGAGCTCATTGCGTCGTCTTTAATTTGAATTCCGAATTTTTCTTCCAAATCCATAACTAATTCAACCATATCTAAAGAATCAGCACCCAAGTCTTGAGTGAAGGATTTTTCCATAGTAATTTCATCTGGATTTTTGTTTAGTTTTTCAGCAACAACTGCTTTCATTTTTTCGAAAATTTCTGTCTTTTTATCTGACATTTCAGTTCCTTTGTTTGAGTTAAACCCGAGGCCTTTGTTTGTTTTTCTGGCCAGTTGTCTGTTAGTATTCTATAAAAATAATAAAAAGTCAAGTAAAACTATTTTTTCAATCAAAAATACTAACAAATTATAACCAATTACATAACCTTATTTTGGATTTTATTTTTAATTATTTGAAACAAATTTTGTTTATTTTTAAGTTCTTTTTCAATCTTCTTTTTTTGATTTACAAATGTCAAAATCTCAAAAATTGAGGCATCATAATCACATACTTGTTTTTCAAATTGTCTAATTTTTTTCAATCCAAAAACTTTTTTTACATCAAGTATTGTATCCAATCTATCCATATCATCAAAATCCAAGTCTCTGGCTAATTTTGTTTTTAGACTAATCTTTTTTTGTTTTGTTTTTGGATTTTTTGCTATTATTTTATACAATTCATTGTAATTGTATGTGTTTTCCATAGAGTTTTCTAAAAATTTAATTAAATCAGCAACATTCCAAATTTGTTTTTTTCCTTCAAATTTATTAAATGATTCATAAAAATCATATTTTACATCTATAGTATATTTTTTTATAAAATCATAAAAAATAGCAACTAAATCTATTGAATCAATTTCTAGATTAAATAATTTAGTGTCTAATTTAATGGCGGATTCTTTTATGTGTAGGTTGTTAGCGATAATTTTAATTATTTCTTTTTCCATAATTTATTCCCTTTATAATGTCTTATTTCTTTTATGATTTCTAATATTGGATAGTCTGACTGATAAAGTTTTTATAATTTCTTTTTTCCAGCTTTCTTGTCTTTTTTGTTCAACAGATTTTTCACGAACCTTAATTCTGATATCTTTTAATAAGTCTTCAACTTTTAATAAGTTTAAGTCTTGTTCTGTAATAGAAATATCAATTCCAAAATTATTTTTTATCTCTGCTTTTACATAAGGAATATCATACTGATTTATATGTAAGTCATCACAAAGATAAGAATTAGGTTTAATATTGCTAATTTTAGTTTCCTCGCTAGCCAAAAATAATATTTTTTTTAATTTGAATGTATAAGTATTCTGAATTGTGTTATTCATAATTTATAAACTCCTAGAGAATTTTATTTTTGTAAGTTTTTTATTTTTTGATGTTTTAGAAATAATTTCAACCATTTGAATTATTTCTCCGATAGTCATATCACCATTTATTTCAAACTCTTGATATGAATCATCAATGTTTATATTGAACTCTTTTTCTAAAGTAAAAATCAACTCCATTTTATCAAGAGAATCCATTCCTAAATCACCCAAATATCTGTTATCTGTGAGATTTTCTTTTTTTTCAGATGTTCTTTCGGAAATAATGTTTATAATCTTATCTCTTAAAGATTTATAATCTTGTTTATTTTTATTTTTTGAAAAAATTTCATTTAGTTTCATATTTAATCCTTTTGTTTTAATATGTATGTATAATTTAACAAAAAAAATTATAAAGTCAAGATGTAAAACAAAAAAATATATTGCTTTTGTTTGTTTTAAGATTATAATCATATCAGAAACAAAAAAGGAGAAAAAAATGAAAAAAATCGCAACTTTTGCTCTATTATCAATAATATCAACATCTGCATTTGCGGAAGCGGACGGGGGGTTTCAGATAGGTGTAGCCACAGGTGCTCTACAAGGGGCTAGTATGAATGTAGGCTATAGATTTTCTGGTGAATCCTATTGGTCAAATGCATTTGCAGTTCGTGCAGAATATTCAACATTAAAGCCATTCAAATCAATGATTGAGGATTATAAGCCAAAAATTGAAGATACTGAATTTGAAATTTTTGCCAAAGGGAAACAGGCGGGGATTTTACTTGATTATTATCCTTTTGCAAGTACTTGGTTTCTAGGAAACTTCCGAATCAGCGGTGGTTATTATTTTGGAGACTTTGAAGCAGGGGCAAAACATAACGAAATTCTCGCAACGGGTCAAACCTTTGATTTTGACTTTAACGGTCATAATTACATTATAACAGCAACTTCTGATGTAGATGCGGACTTAGTCGCTTCATTAAAAGCAGATACAGATGGTCCTTATGCAGGGGTTGGTTTTGATATTGGTTTTGGTGGTGGATTCAAAATGTTTATAGATGCCGGTATTATTAAGATTGATAAGCCAAAATTACTTACTGATATTAATGTAGATCCTAGTTATATAAATTTCACGGTTGATGGAACACCCCATTCCGGTGCTTCAGTTCAACCAGAGATAAATTTAGCAATACAACAAATGAGGGATAAATTCAATGAGGACTTAAAAACTCTTACAGATAAAGAGTTTTTCCCTATGGTAAAGGTTGGATTCTTGTATAGGTTCTAATATAAATATATTAAAAAAAAACAGGGTTTTGCCCTGTTTTTTTATCTTTGTTTATTTTTTATTGCTTTTTTTATTTCTTTCAAATCTCTTAAACTAAAATAAGAAATTAAAACTCCATTAAAAAATAAAACTCCACTAACAACACAACCTGCTGCACTTGTGGCCTCTGATATAGGTGCAATAGATTTTAATAATAAAAGCAATCCGCCTACATTTAATACAGTTCCATAAATCGTTCCACAGATTTCTGGGTTATTTTTAATCAACAAAACCCATTTAGATGACTTTTTTTCTTTATTTTTCATAGAATAACTCCTTTAATATGGAAGTAGTATATAAAAATAATCTAAATTGTCAAGGTGTTTTTATATTCACCTAAAAATATATCTTAAGTTAAACTCTAAACATACCACCATTTACATGTATAGTCTGACCAGTAATATAAGAAGACTCATCTGAGGCCAAAAAAGCAACTGTATTAGCGACATCGTCAGGAGTTCCAAAACGGCCTGCTGGAATTTGCTTTAACATCATTTCCTTTAAGTTTTCAGGGATTGCATCTGTCATAGCTGTTTTAATAAACCCAGGAGCAATACAATTTGCGGTAATTCCACGACTAGCGACTTCGCTAGCAATAGTTTTAGTCATAGCGGCGATTGCAGCCTTAGAAGCAGAATAATTAGCCTGTCCCGCATTTCCAATATGTCCAACAACAGATGTTATATTGATAATTCTGCCAAATCTATTTTTCATCATAGGAGAACTAGGCATAACTGCGGCCCGACATAATTTGAAACTAGCAAATAGATTTAGGCGAATAACATCTTCAAAATCTTCATCTGACATTCTCATAATAAGGGAATCTTTTGTTATGCCAGCATTATTTACAAGAATATCAAGCCCACCGGCGAGTTCAACAGATTGTTTAATAAGATTATTACAATCTTCAGTTTTTGAGAGGTCTGCTTCAATAGTAAAAACTCTGTCATTCAACTCGTTTTTGAGTTCTTGTAATTTATCTGAATTTCTACCCGATAAAATAACAACAGCACCTGCAGAATGTAGTTTTCTAACGATAGCACCACCTATTCCACCAGTAGCCCCAGTAATTAAAGCAACTTTATTATTTAGATTAAACATTTTAAAATCCTTTATTATTTTTTATAATACCTATTATATCACATTTTATTTGTCATTTCAACAAAGTTTTTAATATCGTCAAGATTATTGATAGCAACAGCGGTCATATCAGGGACAATTCTTGGAGTCAATCCGGTTAAGACTTTTCCTGCTCCTATTTCTATTGTTTTGTTTATTCCGAGTTCAGACAGGCTTAAAATTGTTTCTCTCCAACGAACTCCGTGAATAATTTGCTCGGTTAAAAGATGTTTAATTTCATCAGGATTTGAAACAGGCAAAACTGTTCTATTGGAAATCAGCGGAACGATTGGAGTTTTCATATCAATATCGTATAATGCTGACTTCATTTTTTCCATAGCGGGCTTCATAAGACCCGAATGAGGAGGAACAGACAAAGGCAACAACATTGCTCTTTTAGCACCCGCTTCTTTTGCTAATTCCATAGCCTTTTCAATAGCAGGCTTTGATCCTGAAATAACGATTTGCCCATCTGCATTATCATTAGCAACATCACAGCACCCTATTTTAGAGGCCTCATCACAAACTTTACTAACAGAATCCAAACCCAAACCAAGAACTACCGCCATAGCACCCTGTCCTTCTGGCACGGCCTCTTGCATAGCATTCCCTCGCAAACGGAGCAACCTAGCCGTATCAGCAAAACTAATTGCACCTGTCGCACATAAGGCAGAGTATTCTCCAAGAGAATGACCAGCAACATAATTAGTCCAATCAGAAATTGTTTTTCCTGATAATTCTTCCATAACTTTAATAACAGCAATAGAGATTGCCATAATAGCAGGTTGAACATTTGCAGTTAAAGTTAAAGTCTCAATAGGCCCATTAAAAATTAAATCTGATAATTTTTGATGAAGAGCATCATCTAATTCATTAAACAAATCGCGAACGGATTGAAAATTATCATATAAATCTCTACCCATTCCGACAGATTGAGAACCCTGTCCTGGAAATATCAAAATAGAATCTTTCATAAAATAAACCTCTTTTTAATGTTATACTTGTAGAATAACATAAAAAAACTAGGCTTTCAACTTTTATTTACTAAAATTGACTGTCTTAAAAATATCCCGTAAAAGTCTCTTTTTATTTGTTGGGTAAGATTCACAAAGTATTTGTAAGGCATCACCTGTCTTAAAGAATCTAACTTCTGAAATGCTTTGAGGTTCATTATTTTTAACATTTGTATCGTCTTGCAAGACTAAAGACAGATATATGCCATACCAAAATTTTTCATTAAAGATATGTCCTATTCTAAATATCTCATTTAGTAATTTTGGATTTACATCTATATTACACTCTTCTTTTAACCCTTCTACGGCGGCAAATTTATAAGTTTTTAAGTCTTGATCTCTTGGGGTTAGACTTTTATCTTGTGTTTTTTCATAATCAGAAGCCTCTACTTTTCCACCAGGAAAATCCCAAGTACGACTACTAGCATTTTTTTCTTTAACCAACAAAACCTCGCCTTTCTGATTTAGAATAAAAACCTTTACAAATTTTCTTTTAGATTTGAGGATTGCTTCATCTTTTTTATTTATTGTCATTTATTGACACTCCTTTTTTATTTGTTGAATTATATTAAAACAAAATTGGTAAAAATCAAGAAAAATTGTTTTGTTGATAAAATTGTTGATAATTCAGTGAATTATTATGTATAGACAAATGTATAGACACAAAATTAAAGTTTAATAACTTTGTATAGACAAATGTATTGACAAGATTTTTAACAACTGATATAGTTGATAACTTGTGGGGAAATGAAAATTTTAAGAAAAAGGAAAACTGATGCAAAATGTCTTGAAGCAAATTTTTTTAATGAATTTAGAATCTATATTAAAGGATTATTCTGCTTATAGGACTTTCAAAAAGAACGATGCAGTTATAAATATGAGAATCCCTAGTGAAATTATGAATAAAATTAAAATCCTCGCCACTGAGCAAAATGTCCCCTATCAGACACTAATTGCCGCCACCTTGGCAAAACTCTGCGAAGATGATGCTAAAAGTATTTAACAACAACTAAAAAAGAAAAACAATGAGAATAAATTTATTAGATGTAAAAGGCTTTGAATATGCTATATTTGGGGCAATGCTATCCAGCGGAAAAACTAATTATGATACAATTTTGAATATGAATAAATACCCAGACATTTTAGAAAGAGGCAAAGAACTTGCTAAAATTTTATCTCAAAAAGATGGAGGTCATAATAAATTTTTAGAACAAATACAATATTGGATTTTGATAAATGCTCCTTTGTATTTTCACAAGCAATTAGACACTTATAGAATCGGAGTCAGTAAATCTAGTGAATCAACTATGTATAAAATGTGGAAAAATGGCCTAACTACTAACAATTTTGAAAAGGGAGATAAAATTTATAAATCAACAATAGATCAACTCAACAAGCAGATTTCCCTATATAGAGAAACAAATGATCCTGAATTATTTGAATCTATTATAAATAATTTACCTGACGGTTATAAACAGACCAGATTGCTAAATATAAATGGGAAATCCCTACGAAATATATATCAACAAAGAAAATCTCATAAATTACAAGAATGGCACGATTTTTGTGATTTTATAGAAAATCTCCCTTATTCTAACCTAATCACAGGAAAAGAAAGATAAAAATGCTATTAAATACAAAATAATAATATAAAAACGGGGCAAAATGCCCCGTGATTTTTTGTTGAATAAAAATTATTGATTAACCAATTTGATAGTATCAACCTCTACCATTCTTGGGCCCCACATACTTTTATCTACTTCTCCCATTATCTCTACTGTATCAGAAGGCGTTATTTTTTGTCCATTCCAATCTTCATCATCAATTTCTATGTTTATAACCCCTGTTCCATCACTAAAAAGATATACTTCCTCGGTTACATTTTCCAAGACATTTCCTTTCATATGGACCGGAGTCTCGTCATTTGCTTTTTGAACTTCCATAACAGACATATATTCTTCTGCCACTGGTTCATAAACAAATCCTCCCATCATATTGTCAGCATTAGCATTTATAGCGACGATTGCTAAAATGGTTGAAGTTAAAAAAAGTTTATTCATGTGTTTCTCCTTTGTTTAGGCTTTTTAATAGTATC
>CAZEWI010000015.1:12877-14022 GCA_964514455.1 uncultured Bacteroidales bacterium
AGAATTTTTTATCAGTCCATAGGTATGTATTCTTTAATTACACCAAGGTTGTCGTTTTCCTCCATTATAAGGACGAGCCATATTAGCATCCATCATAGCACGACCCACATCAAAATTACCATTAGAGACATTAGCATCAATTCGGCCTAGATATTTATCATCTTTAATATTTGTTAAAATAACCTGACTATCAACAGGAATTAAAGTTGCTAATTTATTTTTAGACTGATTAGCCCATTTAATTTCACTATCACACTTTCCAGACATTTCAGGGGCATCTATATTTAAGATTCTAACTTTTACAGAAATTTCAGCACCATTTTCAAGACCAACCTTCGCGGAAAAGGTATCTCCATCTATAATGTGTTTAACTGTGGCAGATAAATCATCATAAATGATATTTTTAGATTTTTTCTTGGCTGCCAAAGCAGGCATACAAATCAAAGAACAAATTAAAACAAGTTTTAAGGTAATCTTGGAGACCATGATGGATCACTCCCATTGACATCAGAATTTATTTGATATTCATTTTGTCCTGTAATATCAACAGTCATAATTCTAGAAAGCATATCTTCACCGTCATCAATTGGCTCTGTCATAGTATAAACGACTCGGCGACCATTTGGAGCCCAAGAAGGACTTTCAACAAACCAAGCCGAAGCAAGTATTTGTTCTGAATCTCCCTTTGGAGTCATAATACCGATAGAAAAATTTCCATCTGATATTTTAGTAAAAGCAATAAAATCACCCCTAGGAGACCAAGCAGGAGTTGCATAAGAACCAGAACCATAAGTAAGTCTTTCAACATCTAAATTAGCAAGATTCACTATGTATAATTGCTGACTTCCACTACGATCAGAACTAAAAATTAAATGCTTACCATCTGGAGAGTATGATGGAGATGTGTCAATACCATTTGTTTTTGTGAGTCTTCTCATAGTGTTATTATTTAGGTTGATTTCATAAAGGTTTGTATTACCTCCGATGACTTGGCTAAATGCTATTTTTTGTCCATCTGCTGAAAATCTAGGAGCAAAAGTCATACCCTTAAAATTACCTAATTTTCTTTGAGCACCAGTCATCATATCTAACATCCAAATTTGTAAATCATCACCTTTATAAGATAAAAATACTAACTTTTGCAT
>CAZEWI010000016.1:0-13868 GCA_964514455.1 uncultured Bacteroidales bacterium
TCCTCCCCCGCAAGCGGTAGAGGGAATAAGGAATGTTTAGATTGGATTCCACGGCGGATTTTCAATCCGCCTCTGAATGACAAAGGAAGGATTGACACCCCCTCCTGAAATCGCTAGGGCGATTTCGTCCTCCCCCTCTGGCGATGGAGAGGGAAAGTTGAATGTTTAGATTTTTTGCTATAAATTCGCTTTTATTTCTTTTATCTTTTTTCTTTCTTGACAAATAAAAAATGATTTTCGGCAACTATTTTTGCGGTCAATAATTTAGTTGAATTAAAGCAATTCGTTGTAAGCCTTGAATTTATTGGTGTTTAGGTTGTTGAAAAAGTCATTTTTATCATCTTTTTATCCATTCTTGTTGTCTCTGTGAAATAAAGCCTGCTCTCAAAGCCTTGATTTGCTTGATGTTGATTTTTTCCGTAGATAACCTTTACAATGTGTGACATAGTAATGACGAATCAATATGGAATCCTTATCCAAAGGACGAAATATTGGATTTTAATAGTTAACAAAAAGGAAATACTATGACACAAAAGAAACTAAATATAGAAGATTTAAGAGTAATGTTCTGTGAAAAATTTAATTCAGAAATGGAATTATCAACATTTTATGATTATCTTTTTGAAAAAGATATGGACGATGAAAATGATAAAACAGAACTTCTTAAAGAGTTAATGTTGTTTTTTATAGCACAATTTCAAGAAGTATGTGATGTTGTCTCAGAAGAAACTGAAAATTTATCTAAAGATATTATGGATTTAATGGAAAAGAAATACTTTGAGTTGGATTTTAACCAATATCTAGATTCTTTGCCTGAGGTAGAAACAGAAAAATAAAAACTAATAAAGAGTAGTTGAAACATACTACTCTTTTCTTTATGAAGAATGTTTGATTGTATATTTTTAGTTTAATTTTTTAGTCCATTTATTATCTGGATAATTTGTCTTTAATAATGTTTTTGATTCGTTTGCTTTATTTTCAAGTGATAGCGCTGTATATGATTCGTACAATCTGTACAAAGATTCAGGTGTCGTCGCCGTCTCTGAATAATTTTTTAATAGTCCTTCTAAAATTGTAATGCTCGCTGTGTAGTTTTTTATTTTCATTTGGCGGCGAGCAAGATTTAATTCTTTGCCGGCTATCTGATTCTTGATTATATTTATTTTATTTTTCGCATTTTTTGTGTATTCACTATTTGGATATCTTTGTTCTAATTCACTAAATGATAATAAGGCATTCTTTGCAATGCTTTGTTCCCTGTGAATATCACTGAGTTGATCAAATGATATAATTCCCTTTAAGTATAACATATAATCCGCATCCTGATTCCCTGGGTGAAAGCGGAGAAATCTTTCACATAATATCATCGCATTCAAATAGTCTTTGTCCTTGTAGGCCGAATATGCACCATTTATTAAAGCACTGGCCGACCATTCTGATGTCGGATAATCCTTTTCAAATGCCTCAAATTTATAATATGCTTCGCCCCAGTTTTCTTTTGTTAGTGCTGTATGGGCTTCATTATATCTGTCTTCCATAGTTGGATTCACTTCGTTTGATGAACATGCACAAATTACTGGTAATAAGCCTAACAGGCAAAAAATCTTTTTCATTTCTTTACTTTCCTATTGTTTTGTTTTATAATACTCCATACAAAATATAAAATAAAGTAAAAAATTATGAATTTATCAAAATCATTTTTGAAAGTCGGAGGACTTACAGGTGTTTCTAGAATCTTTGGTTATGTCAGAGATGCTTTAATCGCATCTTTTTTAGGAGCAGGTAGATTATCTGATATATTTTTTATGGCTTTTAGAATTCCTAATTTACTGCGAAATCTAGTCGCAGAGGGTGCTTTACAAGTTTCTTTCGTCCCTATATTTACCGAAGAAAAACACAAGGACGAAAAAAGGGCTTGGGATTTTGCTAGAAATACTTTTTCTTGGCTGATGATGCTATTATTATTTATTACTATTCTTGCCGAAATTTTTATGCCTGCTATTACAGTTCTATTCGCTCCTGGGTTTATGGCTGATCCTGAAAAATTACAGATGACTATTATCCTTTCGCGGATTATGTTCCTGTATCTAATCACTATTTCCGGTGTTGCTTTTTTATCTAGTGTCCTGAATACTTTTTCCGAATTCGCTCTGACTACGGCTATGCCTATCGTTCTGAACTCTTGTATGATTCTAGGTTTGCTTTTTGCTCATAGATTCGGAGGCTCGGCTCTTTACTGGCTTTCATGGGCGGTTGTTATTGCTGGTATTTTACAAATGGGAATCTTATTAAACAGAATTCGTAAGAAAAAATTAGGGCTTTATCTTGTTCGGCCTAGGTTTAATAATTCTATGAAAAAATTGTTAAAAAGGTTGGGCCCTGGGATTGTTGGAACTGGTGTTTATAATTTGAATATCTTAATAGGCTCTATTATTGCTTCGCAACAAAATGGGGCGGTCTCTTGGCTCTATTATTCCGATAGGCTTGTTCAACTGCCTATGGCTATGATTGGTATTGCTGTCGGAACTGTTTTGATTGTTTCTATCTCTAATGCTTTGTCTGAAAAAAATATGGAAGAGGTTTATAGCCAACAAAATTATGCTATTCGTTATACTATGTTTTGGACTTTTCCAGCAATGATTGCATTACTTGCTATGACTAGGCCGATTATTCAAGTCTTATTTGAAAGAGGAGCATTTAGTTTCACAGATACTATTTACACGGCTAATGCAGTTCTAATAATGGCTTTTGCTATTCCTGCTATGATTTTATCTCAGATTTTTTCTATGACTATTTTTTCAAGTCAAGATACTAAAACTCCTGTTATGACTTCTATTGTCTCTATGGTTATAGGAACGGTTTTGGCTATAATTTTATTCCCTAAATATCAATACTTGGCGATTGCTTACGGGACTCTTGTTGGCGCTTGGGTCAAGGTTTTAACTATGATTTATTTTTGCCGAGTTCGTAATTTATTCCAACTACAATTCAAAACTATTAAAGTTTGTGCAGTCTATCTAATTCTAGCAATTTTAATGGGATTTTTAATTCGCTATGTTTGGGCCGTATTACCAAATGCAAGTTCTTTTGAAAAATTATTCTCGCTTGGAATCGCTTGTATGGTCGGCGGAATCAGTTATTTAATTACTGCTAGATTTGCTAAAAAGTTTTTATAAGGAATGACATCGTAAATCTCTAAAATGGTAGTGTGGGGTTATTGGGTGATTAGGCCGTTTTCAATGTAAAGAACTCGGTCCGCTCTTTTGGCAAGATTCAAATCGTGGGTTACCATTAGCATTGCTAAATTAGTCTTTTTAACTAAACTTAAAATTAAATTAAATACTTTTTCTGCATGCTCTGGGTCAAGATTTCCTGTTGGCTCATCAGCAAGTAAAATTGCTGGATTATTAGCCAATGCCCTAGCAATTGCGACCCTTTGTTGTTCGCCGCCAGATAATTCCATAGGTCTATGTGTTGCCCTGTGAGACATACTTACAAGATTTAGCAGATATTCTGCACGGCTCTTTGCTTCGTCTTTATCAAGGCCTCGGGTCATCATAGGAAACATTACATTTTCAATTGCTGTGAAATCCTCTAATAAATGATGCTTTTGATAAACAAATCCAATCGCATCTCGGCGAAGAGCAGTTCTTGTTGCTTCGTTCATTTTTGTCGTAGTTTGTCCTAAGACTGAAATTATTCCGCGACTTGGGGTTTCTAATAACCCTGCACATTGTAGCAATGTTGATTTTCCACAACCAGAAGGTCCAACTAGGGCGACAATTTCACCTTTTTTTAGATTCATATTACAACCTTTCAAAATTGTAAGAGTTTCTGACCCTGTTTTGAATGTTTTAATCAGGCCAACTATTTCTAAAACATTTTCAGTGCTGGTTCTATTCATTCCTTGTTTAGTTTGTCCTTTTAATTTTTCAATAATTTTACTCATATCTTAAAACCTCCACGGGATCTAATTTGCTGGCCCTCCAAGCTGGGTAGATTGTTGCTAAAAATGATAGCAATATCGCAATCGCAACAATTCCAAATACTTGCCAGAATGATATTATAGATGGTAATTCTGATAATGAATAAATTGATGGAGGAAATAAATCCATTCCAAAGATTCTTTGAATAAATTGGCGAATTGGCTCAATATAATGTGCTACTAAAACTCCAAAAAATGCACCAACAGTCGCACCTACAAATCCGAGTAATGTTCCAGATAACACAAAGACTTTCATCATAGATTTTCTGGACATTCCTATTGTCCTCATAATAGCGATGTCTTTTGATTTATCTTTAACTAACATAACTAGAGATGAAACAATATTGAAAACCGCTACTACTATTATCAACATTAAAATTAAAAACATAACATTTTGTTCTACTTCTAAAGCACCTACAAAGCCACTATTTAAGTCCCTCCAATCTCTGACAACGAAAGAGTTTGGTAGTATTCTGGAAAGTTCAGATTTTATAGCATTCGTTTTTTCTGGATTTTTTAGAAAAATATCAATGTGTGTAACTGCTTTTGGTATGTTTAAGTATGTTTGAGCCGTTTCTATTGGCATAAATATAAAGCCTGAATCGTATTGATACATTCCAAGATTAAATGCTGAAACAAAAGGATATGATTGAATCCTTGGCATTTGTCCAAAGGCTGTAATATATCCCTTGGCTGATGTTAAAGTTGCTGTGTTATTTAATGTCAATTTCAAATTTGCCGCAAGTCTGCTACCTATTAAAATTTCACCATTTTTAATTTCTGAAAGAGACTTTCCGTATATCTTTGCCCCGACACTTGTTTTTTCTAAATCACTCATTCTGATTCCTCGGAGCATTGCACCAGAAGAATTTCCGTTTGCAGAAACCATAACTTGTCCCTCTACAACTGGAATTACATTTACAACATCTTCTTTGACAAGGGCATCTTCTTTTATTTTAGATACTAAATAATCATAGTCTTTGATTGCTCCGTCTGAATGATATACAACTATGTGTCCGTTTATTCCTATTATTTTGGAAAGTAATTCTTGGTGAAAGCCATTCATTACTGACATTACAACTATCAATGTTGCTACTCCTAGGCAAATACCCAATAAAGAAACGGCCGATATTACTGAAATAAATCCATCTCTTCTTTTAGAACGTAAATACCTTAATGCAACAAATTTTTCTGCTTTTGAAAAAAACATTTTTATTCCTTTTCTTCTATATCTGATTCTTTTATTTCTTCTATATCTGAATCAACTTCTAGATCTATGTTCAAAAAATCCCTTAAATCGTCACCTGACATACCTTTTAGAGATTTTGCTTGTTCAACTTCTTGAATGGAAATCAATTTCGGACTGATAAACATTACTAGTTCCGCGTATGGTGATATCGTTGTTAGTTCCGATGTAACAAATGTATGTGTCGGTATTCCAACTATGACAAAATTGTCTCCAAGATTAGATGGAATTTCAAATGATGCAATTTCACCCTTGCCTGTGCGAAGAACCAAATTTGTTTCAAATTTATCACCCTCATTTCCGTAAGGTCCGTATTTTGCTGTTGCTACTAGTGATAAATCTGTTTCTAATCTGTCCTCTCTTGAACATTGTCCAATTTCAAATTTTGATTGCCACTTATTTGGTAATGCAAATGTTCCTTGAGAAATTAAAACTGCATTCGCTTTTGTTGATATAAATTCTTGAAGAGTTTTTGTATTTATCTCAGGACTAGTAACTAGCAATCTGCCAACCGTTCCAGGTATAGACATCTTTACATTCCTATTTCCAAAGGCTGGTAAAATATCAATCCATGAAACTGCATTATCCGTTTTTGGATATAAACGATAAACATCTACATCAAATGCCACAATGTATTTCTTGTTACTTAAACTGGATATAAGATTATTCATTTCTTTTTCTGTTAAATAATCCCCGTTAAATGCTATCGTCTTTTCTTCCCAATTTACTAAGAGATTTTTTAGATTTGCACCCCTCATAGCATCAATCAATGCCAAAACAATCATCTCATCTTTTGGCATCTTGAAAAGCCATTTCGTATTTGCTGAAATTTTTATTAGTTTGTGCTCTTCGTTATATGAATAATAAAAATGTCCAAGTCGTGTTATCAATTCAATTGCATCTGTTATATTTCCTGCTTGAATTTCCCCAGATACAGTTGTTGATATCGGCGAATCACTAACAACTGTTATATTCGTATTTTCAAGCAATCTTTCCATTACTTTCATTAAATTCTCATTCTTGAATGAAAATTCTTTTACTTCCATATTTGGTAATTTATCGCCTGTATCAAGACGAATCATAGATAATTCTTGCTCAGGCACAACGGAAAGTATTTGTTGATTGTTCCAATCTATACTACATCTTTTTGGTAAATCAATAGAAAAATTACGAGCAGCATCTGTTGTCATAATAGTCTTTTTTTCATATATTGGAACACTATTTTGATTTAGTACGTAATTATCTATGTAGGTTGCTGTGTTTATTATTTCACCAGTGGAGGAATTACTATATCCATACTCTTGTGACATTTGACATCCGCTTATTAAAACTGTTATCAATCCTAAATATATTTTTTTCATATTAGTCCTCCAATTCTACCTTGAATGATTTTGCAAACTCTTCAAGAGTCATTTTTTGAATAGGTTTTTCAGATACACTGACCAAATCCGCAATCGGCTTGAATTCTTTTTGTAGTTTTTGTAATTCAGATTTTAACGAAAAATTTCCTTTAATATATTTTGCAAATTCTGCATCTATATTTTCAACTTTAATTAAATACATTCCCAATTTTAGTAAATATTCTAAAACATCAGCACCGAAATATCGGCCAATATATCTTTCAAGAGGAATACCACCTTTTTCAATACAAATAACAGACTCAATTGTCTTAAAATTTGAATAAAACTTTACAAGCGAAAGCCATCTCTGAACTAATTTTTCTGTATTATTCATTATTCTTTCCTTTTGATGATATTAAATTACGAATTTTTTCAAGTAGTTCTTGGCCTTGTTTTCCAAATTTTGGAAGACGACTTTCAAATTCTGTTAGCAATGTTTGAGCGGTTGCTTTTGTTTTTTCTGATTCCGGTTCTGTCAGTAATTCTGAGGCTTGATACCATGCACTGTATGTTTTATCAAGGTCAATCAATTGATTTAATTTATTTAATAATGTTTCTGAATCCTTGTCGTTGGAATTCTGAATAATTAGTTTTGCTTGATTTGTCCAATCCTTACCCAAAGATTCAAAAAATTCGGCTTTCTTGAAATCAGTTAAATGTTTGAAGTCCGGTTTAAAGCCGTGTAAAAAGTCCGATAAATTATCAAATTCTGCCTTTGGTAATTCAATGTTTTGGACAACTTTATAGACATTATCATTTGTCATCAATCCGCCATAAGGTGTTAAATCTGGCGAAATAGAATCCATTTGTGTTTTTCCTTCTTTCAAGTTTTCAATGTGTTTTGCCAATTTCCAACCGTTTGGTAGTTTTTTTAATTCTTCTTCCAGTTTAGGAGAATCTTCGGAAATAAAATATGGATTTAATACAACCCAGCCACCATCAATTGAATGGGCTTGACGATACAAATTTAATAACCTTTGTGCAGTCGTTTTTGTTGTGTTTTCTATTGTCATATTTCCTCCTCCTTAAAATTACTTAGTCCATTGCTATCAATACGATTTTGTGTAATCTGTCGGATCTTTTTAAATCAAGTTTTATCTTTTCATCTGGATTATACATAACTCCGTAGATTTTTCCATCTATATCTTCCCTGACGGATACTATGTTCGCATTTACTTTCTCTTCGGTTGATATTTTTGAATAATCTTTATCAAATAAAATTGCTAAATCTCCAGGTTGAACTGATTCTTCTGGATTTATGTATAAATATGATTTCGCTGGTAATATATTCATTAAACGACGCGCTACTGGAATTACAACATATATGCCATTTTTCCCCTCTAGAAAACTAGGGATTACAGCGAGTTTTTCCTCGGTTTTTTTGAAAATAATACCCTTTTCTCCGGGTGTGCCATAAATTGGAACAAGTTTTTTTCTGGTCAATTCATAAATTTTTGCCCCGTATAATGATCCTGCTATATTTACAGAATTTATTGGTGATCCAGGAATTAAAACTGGTTGTGAAATTTTTTCTTCCTTGTTAAATACTTTTTCTAGTTTTCCTGATTCGTATAAATTGTAAATTTCTTTTATCAATGTTTCAGGTGTTCTTTTTAATGCTTTCGCTATTTTTTCAAGTTCGTCTTCGTATAAATCACGAGAACCTACCTCTATACGATGATAAACTGAAACAGTTAGTCCAGCAGATTTTGCTATTGATGAAATAATTTTATGTTCCCTTTTACGAATAAAACGAAGACCTGCTCCTAGAATCTTTAAGCCTGAATTTTCATTTTCATTTACCCTCTTTGAAATTTCTTCTTGCCATTGATTCACTAGTTCCGTTTGGCAATCCTTGATAAATACATCTTCTATATTACAACCCAAAATTTTACAAATTTTCAAAAGTTGTTTTTGATTCATTCTACGATAGCCTTTTTCAAATTTTGACATGGCAGACAAGGAAAGTCCCATTCCTTCCGCAACTTTGGTCATTTTAATTCCTGAATCAGTTCTGATTTTTCTTAAATTGTTAGGAAAACAAATTTCTTCCATAGCCATAATTACTCTCCTTTTTTTATAAAGATTTAGTCAAGTTTTTTAATCTTGAATTTATAATAGAAAAAACTTGTCAAGAATTCAAGATTTTTTTTCATTTTTTGACAAGTTTTTTTCAGTAATAAATAAATAAAAATTTTACAATCTTTTTTGTGCTTTCTTATCCATATAATAAAGTTGTAAAATTGCTAGCAAATTAGATACTGTCCAGTATAAAACCAATCCCGCTGGTAGTGATGCAAATAATAAAACAAATATAAATGGCATCCATTTCATTACTCCCATTCCTGGCGTCTTGTCTTTTGCTGTATTTCCTGATTGAATCTTTTGTTGCCACCACATTGTTATTCCCATAAGAACAGGCAATAATCCCATTGCTGGTAGCCAACTAGGAATACTGTATGGCAACAAGCCAAATAAATTGAATAAACTAGTAGGGTCTGCAACTGATAAATCAGGAATCCATAAAAAGTTTGCTTGTCTCATATGTACAGAAATTACAAGTGCTTTATACAATGCAAAAAAGATTGGAATTTGTAATAACATCGGTAAACAACCTGACATCGGATTTACTTTTAATCTCTGATACAAGGCCATCATTTCCTGTTGCTGTTTTGCCCTATCATTAGGATATAATCTTTGAATTTTTTGAATCTCTGGTTGTAATTTTTTCATATTTGCCATTGATTCAAAGGATTTTCTTGTCAATGGATACATCAATATCCTGATAATAATAGTCAAGATAATAATAGCAATCCCAAAGTTGCCAACTATTCCCAGCAATCCTATTAAAGCCCATAAAAATGGCTTTGATAAAAAGAAAAACCAACCATAGTCAATTGTTGAACCAAGACCTGTAAATCCTTGGCTCGCTAATTCTGATAATAATTTTTGTGATTTTGGACCAGCAAACATTTGACTGGAAATTTCAACAGCACTACCTGATGTCAAATTTATTATTTCTGTTTGACTATCTACTTGGAATAAATTTTCTGAACGAGATTTCATTCTCATAGTTTGATTCTCTAAATCTAATTTCAATATGGTTTCCCAGTATTGTTCGGTAAAACCAATAAATCCGCGATTAGTATCAAAAGCAAATGATTTTTTTTCTAGTTTTGCAAAGTCTTCTTTTTCAATAGATGTATTTACATCTGCAATAGCACCTTGAAAAACTCCGATGCGGCTAGATGCACTATCACTGACTTTTTTTGAAATCCTTCCGTATTGCGAAAAGTTAAAATCCCGACCAGATTTGTTTTCAATTTTATCTGAAATAGATATTAAATAATTATCTGAAACAGAGACAGTTCTGTTAAAAATAATACCGTTAGGATTTTGCCATATCATTTTAATTGAATTTGGCTCTGACTCTATAATTCTCCAAACAGAATTAGGAGCAGGAGTATTTCCATTGGCAGATAAAAATCCAAGTTCCGTAAAATCTTCTTTGTCTGATAAAAGTGTGATTTTTTTATCGCTATTTCGCTCGGTGTCGTATTTTTTTAGAGTTATATCTTTTATACGAAGCCCTTGAACTTTAAGACTGATATTCTCATTCCCTATAATTTTGCTTGGGATATTTGATATATCAACTTTAACTATTTCTGCGGATTCTTTGGTTTTTTCTGGAACAATTTCTTTCTTTGGTAAAAATATAGTGCTGATTAGCCATGCCAGTGAAAAGAAAAATAAAAATAACCACATCTTTTGACTGAAAGTGGATTTTTTACTTGCTGTTGCTGTTTGTCTCATCGGTTGTGAAAATTTATCTAAAAACATATTTACTCCTTTTAGTTTTTCAAGCATAACAAAGCAAAACTGAAAAATCAATCTTTTATTTATTTTGATTTTATACCTATTTACTGGATTGTTATTTTTTGCTATGATTTATTTATGACTAAGGTTGTTATCGTAAATGATAAAATGCAAAAAAATTATAAATATACTCTCGTCGCAAAAGAGGGAAAAGATTTTCACCCCGATTTTAAGCCTGAATTGAGTCCAATGCAAATGCTGGAATATGGTGTATTTGAAGGGCATTATTTGACTGACTGTCAAAATGAATTTCCTGTCTCTTGGTTCAAAAAAGCAAAATTATCATTTGACAATCCTGATGCGTCTTTGAATCTTTTTCAAATTAAATCTAGGCTTTCTCTACAAGAGTGGAAAAGAAGAGGTTGGATTCTTCAACCAGATCCAAGAGGCTGGTTCCAGTGGTATTGTCGCTATTATTATGGCAGAAGAATTCCTGATTTGGATTTAATTCAAATAAAAAGATGGAAAGCATTTAAGCGACATAAAGCACAAGTCTTGAAAAATTGTTCATCTGATGATTTTGAATGTAGAAAAAAACAAAGGCAGGCTCTGCTTCAATGGGCTTATAATCCTTTCTTTTAGTTCTTTTCCTAGGCATAGGTTCTTATGGTTAGTTCTTTGATTCTGTGATATCATTTTTATATCTAACATAAATAAAGGAGTCTTTTATGCCAGAATTTTCAGATATAAATAGTGTATATTCTAAAGATAAAAAATTGACTAAGCCCGAATTGATTAGGGCTATTAAATTTGCTATCGCTAGTGAATTTGAAGCAGTCCAAGTCTATCAACAAATTATTGAAGGCTTTGATAGTGTTGAAATCAAAAGAGTTATTGAAGAAATTATCTTTGATGAAAAAAAACATGCTGGTGGTTTCCTGAAACTTTTAGAATTGATTGCTCCTGATGAACTAGATGCTCTTAAAAAAGGTGGTATGGAAACTTTGGAAAATTACAAAAAATAATTTCTTATTTTTGTAAGTTTTTAAGCATATTTTTTATTGGATTATCTATGCTTTTTGTTTTTAATGCAATATCTATCAAATTTGTATATGTATTTCCATTTTTGAAATTTATCTTTAAAATATCTTCTGAAGATTTTTTTGTTTGCTGCAGTAAATCATTTATTGATTTGTCGTCAAGATAATTTATCATTCCATCTTTTATTAAAATATTTAAATCTTCAATTGTTAGCCTTTTAACGATTTCTTTCGTGAATTCTTGTTTGTTTATTAGATTGTTTGATAATATATGTTTATAACCACTGTCACTATTTTTTGTTTGATAAACAAGGTTTGATTTATCTTCGGAGTCGTAATTAAATGAATTAAAATCTATTAAAGAATATGCAATATATGATGCTTTTTTTATTGTTGATATTT
The DNA here is from genome assembly GCA_964514455.1 of uncultured Bacteroidales bacterium. Lineage (GTDB taxonomy): Bacteria > Pseudomonadota > Alphaproteobacteria > Rs-D84 > Rs-D84 > CAZEWI01. Next base: position 11,890 of record CAZEWI010000016.1, read on the forward strand.
TATATTCATTGTCTTCTTTTTTTTCTAAATATACATGGAGTAGTAATTTGTAAGTCTTATGATTATTGAAATTATTATTACACATTGTAAATAATTCTTTTGAATTAAAATTTTTTAATAGATATTGAAATATCTCATCGTATTTCATTTTATCAAAATAAGGAATTATTTTTTCGCATTTGTTTTCTTTTAAACTTGCAGTTAAAATTTTTGTTTGAGTGTAATTTAGGTTTGTATCTATATATTTTATTAAATTTTTACTTCTTTTATCGGAATTTTTGAAGGCTGTCTTTAATTCATTAAAGGAATCAGTCATTATTTTATTTACTTGATTTTGTAAAAAATTGTCCATTCTTAATCCTTGATTTATTATCAAAGATTAAAATATATTTTTCATTTTGTCAAGGTCTATTTGTGTTTGTTAAAATAGTCTAAAATTATTTTTCCACTCTTTTTTAGGTCTCTCATTTCTTTTTGTGAAAGAACGGGAATTAAAGTGTTTTCTACTCCGATTCGGCCGATGATTCTTGGTAGTGAGAATGCAACTGGTTTCCCTAAAATCTCGTTTGATACTGATGAGGTCGTGTATAATTTATGCTCGTCATTTATAATTGTTTGGATTAAACTTGCACACGCATAACCGACTCCATACCATGTTGCACCTTTGCCTTCAATAATAGTTTGGGCACATCCGCGGACCCTCTGTTCTATCGTTTTTTTATTTGTCGCTGTAAATGGTATGTTCATTTGCTCGCAATAATTTGCTAAATCTAAACAACTGACATTTACTGATTCCCAATTTAATACTGATGAATCCCCATGCTCCCCAAGAACAAAGGCATCTATTACTTGTGGTGATACATTTAATTTCTTTGATAAATATACTTGAAATCTGGCCGTGTCTAGCATGGTTCCAGTTCCTATAACCCTGTTTGCTGGGAGTTTTGATAATTTTGTCGCAAGCATTACCATTACATCTAGCGGATTTGATACTATTACCAAAATTACATTCTTTGGGGCAAATTTCATTACTTCTGGAATTATGCTTTTCATAATTTTAATGTTTTTACTTACTAGTTGAAGGCGAGTTTCCCCAGATTTTTGATTGACTCCTGCGGTTATTACTACTATTTCGGCATCGTGTAAATCTTTGTAATCACCGGCATTTATATTTATGTCTGATGAAAATGGAACGGCGTCCATTATATCCATTGCCTGTGCCATCGCTTTTTTTGGTGTGTGGTCTATTAAAACTATTTCGTGAATCCCGTTCTTATTCATTAGTGCATCGGCTATGGAACCTCCGACAAAACCCGCTCCTACTATTCCTATTTTCATATTCTCTCCTTTTAAGGTTGATTTTTAATATGCTTTATTATATCATATTTTTATAAATAGTGCAAGGAGTGTTGTTATGAGAGTCTTTATTGGTGCCGCTTTTTTTAGTTTGTTTTGTTGCTCGGTTTCCGCGGATTATTTTGATTTTGATAAGTGGAATGATATGATGATAAATCTTAAAATTGAGGCTAGAAATCAAGGTATTTCTGAAAAAATTATTTCTAATCTGGTTGATAATAGTGCTTTTATTCCTTCTGTGATTCATCGTGATAAAAATCAGCCAGAGTTTAAGCAATCTTTCCAAGATTATAAATCTAGATTGATTACCGATGATAAAATTAAAATTGGTAAAAAAATGAAGGCTCGTTATTCAGGACTTCTTGCTAGAGCAGAGGCTAAGTACGGAGTGCCTAGGCATTATATTTTGGCTTTTTGGGCTTTGGAATCTAACTATGGCGAATATCGCTCTAAGTATAATTTATCTAATTCTTTTTTGACTCTTATCTATGATGGGCGGAGAGAATCTTTTTTCAAAAAACAATTATTCGCTCTGATGAAATCTGCCGAAAAATCGGGTGTGGATTTGGCTTCTGTTAAAGGCTCTTGGGCGGGGGCTATGGGACATTTTCAATTCATTCCTA
>CAZEWI010000017.1:0-3981 GCA_964514455.1 uncultured Bacteroidales bacterium
TGATTCCCCATATGGTGGCGGTGCTGGAATGGTGATTCGCCCTGATGTAATTTCCGATGCAATTGAAAGTATTGATTCGGATTCTCGCGGATCTATAATTTATTTTAGCCCAAGAGGAAAATTACTAAACCAAAAACTAGTTCGTAAATTTTCTAAATTAGAAAATATAACCCTTGTTTGCGGCAGATATGAAGGAATTGATCAAAGAGTTATAGATGCTTATGAAATGCAAGAAATTTCTATCGGAGATTATATTCTCTCTGGTGGAGAAGTCGCTGCACAAGTTTTTATTGACAGTTGTGTCAGATTGTTGGACAATGTAGTCAATAAAGAGGAGAGTATCAATAATGAAAGTTTTGAAATTGGACTTTTGGAATACCCTTTATACACTAGACCTGAAATATGGAATGGAATTAAAGTCCCTGAAGTCTTATTGTCCGGACATCACCAGAACATTATTGACTGGAGACTGGAACAAGCCATTGAAATCACGAAACAGCGCAGACCTGATCTATTAAAAGAAGATTAAAAAATAAAGGAAACTAAAATGACAAATATCATTAAAAAATTAGAAGATAAACAAATTGAAAAATTGATGGAAAATAAAACTCTTCCTAATTTCAAACCAGGTGATACTCTTAGAGTTCATCTTAAAATTAAAGAAGGAAACCGCGAAAGAGTACAACTTTTTGAAGGAGTATGTATTGCTCGCGAAGGTTCAGGAATCAACGCAAGTTTCACTGTTCGTAAAGAAACTAGTGGTGTCGGAGTTGAAAGAAAATTCCCTCTCTATACAAAATCTATTGAAAAATTAGAAAAAATTCGTATCGGTAGAGTTCGCCGTGCTAAATTATTCTTCTTACGTGCTTTAACTGGTAAAAAAGCCCGTATCGTTGAAGATTTATCCGCTACTGCCAACGAAAAAAAAGGAAAAATCTAAAATAAGAGGTAGGAAAAATGGCAACCAATCAATCAAAATTATCATCTTTGATAAAATCTCCGCTCCGTTCCGAGCAACCAATTGGAACCCTTGTTGGACTTGCGATTATACTGGTTGTCATCTATCTTATCTACATAGGATTTACTTCCAAAGATAGAAACCTATCTCACGGTTGGACTTTAAGAACATCTGTTGATAATGTTGCTAATCTTCCTTCCGGCGCTCTTGTTATTATAAACGGAGTTCAAGTCGGAAATGTAAATTCTATTAAATTAAATCCAAATAACTTTAATGTTGATATTAAAATGACTATTAGTGGGAGTATTAAAATACCAACCGATTCTAAATTAGAAATTATTACCAATAGTCTTATGTCAGATAAATTCATCAAAATTACACCGGGGGTAGCCACAACTTATTTCCAAAATGATGAAGCAATCACTGGAAAATCAGCAGAAACCCTTGAAGAAATAATTGGTAAAATGGTATTTTCATTATGATAAATAAAATTAAATGCTCTTTAATTGCTTTAAGTTTGGTCGGATTTTTTCCGAGTCTTTCTATGTCTGCCCAATCTAATGATTTAATTTCAATGAATGGCGCTGTTTTACAGGTTCTTGATAAGCCATCAGGAAAAACAAAAATCTTTAATCTTGGATTAAATAAGCCTTATAAAATTGATCGTTTAACAATCAATGTTCGCTCTTGTTTTCAAACTCCTGAATATATGCCAAATGAAAATATGGCTTTTCTACAAATAGATAAAGCACAGGGCGGAATTGAAGCAAAATCAATAAATATATTTTCCGGCTGGATGTATAAATCTATGCCTGGACAAAATCCACTAACAGACGAAACTTATGATATTTGGCTATTAAAATGTAATTAAAAAATCCTCAACTTTGAGGATTTTTTATTGACCTAACTTTCCAAGAACACCTGAACCAAGATTCATAATATTACCCAATCCTGCACCTTTTCCACTTCCGGAGCCGATTCCTTGGGTCAGGCCTTGAATTTGTTGCATTGTGCTTTCTGTGCTGGAAGTTCCAGTTGTTTTTCCAATGCTACCGACTACACCGGTTGCAAAATTAGTCCATAATTCTTTTTTCTTATTAGCAAGTTTTACAGAAGAACAATTTTCCGATTTTTCAGTCAATTTAACCGCTTGTTCATACTCTGAACTAGTTAAATCCGCAGGAGTAAAATAAGAGTCCATTATAACAGTCCAAACATCATAAGCAGTTGTAGCAACTACCTCCCCTTTTGTATAATTAGGATCTGGGACAGATACGGAATCTGCCTTAATAAAGTCATTTGTAAGACCAAGTACACCTTTGCTGTCATCTTTTACAACAGGATAACACCTATATCCACTAGGCGAAGTGCCCCCTGCAATATTTTTTTCGTGTTCTTTATAATCAAAATCAGAACATTGACCATTATAATTACTAAATCTAGCATTAAATTCTTGTGAGGAAACTCCTGTTTTAGCAACTTCTCCAACCATTTCATTTATAAATTTCATATCAGAATAAGAAGGACGACATTCTGCAGTATTGCCCTTAGTCTGCTTTTGTATAGCCATAGCACCTGTGCCAAGAGTTATAGCAGTCTGAACAAGATTAGAGCCAAGAGCCCCAGTTGCCCCGCCAGCCTTGGTAGTTGTGGTTTTTGCCACAGAATCGGCCTTTTTTACAGTATAACCAGCAGGATCAGCAGTTCCTATAAAAGATAAAACTGCTATTAAACTTATTGAAAATATATTAAATCTCTCTCTCATAAATGTATAATACCATAAAAAAAGATAATTTACAATAAATTTTTATACAATTTTATTTTTTTTAATGTTATAGTATAAACTATGAACAGAGATTTATTTATTTCATCACGCTATAAGGCTAAGAATAAAAGGCTTCGGTACTTATTTGTCATTCTTGGGCTGGCAATGGTTTTCACTTTGGCCATTTATCCTATAATCCAAAATAATGAACTATTTACACCAATTAGTATGCCAAAGATAAACAAAAGTTTCCCGAATCAGTTCAAAATAAATAATGCTGAATTCAAAGGCTATGACACCAAAAATAAACCATTCAAAATTTCAGCAAAAACCGCATACCAATCATACAAAGATGAAAATAATATAAGAATTGAAGATATTAAAGGATTCTTTTACCAAGAAGGCATTAAAAATGATATAGTTGCTTCTCACGGAGCATACCTACTTGATAAAAATGAGATAATACTAACAAAAAATGTATCAATAATCTCCTCAAATGGTAATTCTGTTAAAACAAATGAATTAGTTATTAAAACCAAGAGTAATTTTAATCTTAATCCTGTTGAAATGAAATAATGCCTTGACTAATAAAATAAAAAAATCTAGTATAAAAATATGAATAAACAATCTAAAAGCACCTTGAAAGTTATTGATTTATCCAAATCTTATGGCAAACGTGCCATATTAAAAGGAATAAACCTTGAAGTATCTACCGGAGAATCAATAGGATTACTTGGTCCTAATGGTGCTGGAAAAACAACCTGCTTCTATTGTATAACTGGACAAATTCGTCCAAATGGCGGAAAAATTCTATTAAATTCTCAGGATATTACAAGCCTTCCTTTTTTTCAAAGGGCTCGTATGAAAATTGGTTATCTGCCTCAAGAAGCATCTGTATTTCGCACATTAAATGTCAGTGAAAACATCATGGCAATCCTTGAAGTCGTAGAACCTGATGCAAATAAAAGAAAACAAAAATTAGAAGAATTGTTAGAAGAGTTTTCAATCACTCATATCGCACAATCACATGCCCTTGCTTTATCTGGCGGAGAACGTCGTCGTGTTGAAATTGCCAGAGCATTAGCATCTGATCCTAAATTCATATTATTAGATGAACCTTTTGCTGGAATTGACCCTATTGCAGTAAATGATATTAGAACTCTTGTATCTTTACTAAAACATCGCGGACTCGGTGTTATTATCACGGATCACAATGTTCGTGAGACTCTTGGAGTCACAGATCGCTCTTATGTTTTAC
>CAZEWI010000017.1:3991-13472 GCA_964514455.1 uncultured Bacteroidales bacterium
GCCCTAAATCAGAAAAATCAAGAATGTAGGGCCTATTTCTATCTCCTTTAAAGCATAGTCATATTTTTGTTCAATCATCAATTTATTTATTTTATCAAAACTATTTTTTATCTTCTTTGAATTGCCAGAAGCATCACCCATAAAGGGAAAACACTTTTCAATTCGGCTTTTGTTTTACATGACGGAAAAATCTTAAAACAAGGCGGAACAGAAGATATTGTAAATGATCCAGCCGTCAGAAAAGTATATCTGGGTCAAGATTTCAAAATGTAATTTAATTTTTTTTTATATACTATTGAACAACACCAGACATCGGATAAAATGTCAATTCAATCTCTTTCCAATCATCATACATCTCAGTAGGCAACATAGAAAAAGGCTGACATACACTTATAGCGGTTTTAACAGAGTTTAATACCTGACCAAACAATTTATCACTATAAGCCCTAGTTTCATTATCATACCAAACATTTTTGACAAAGCCATTTTCTCTCATTGATAAATGAGCAACGATTTTTATATCATTCATACCTTTAAGATTAGCATCTATTCTCCAACAACGGCTCATAGCAACTCGCAACGCATCTATAACAGATATAGTCATAGTCCTCATTAAAGGATTCCCCTCTCTGCGAACCATCATAACCTTATTTTCCTCTTTACTTGTTTTTTCTACTTTATTTTTATCTTTACCTTGGCCTTTTTCTATAATACTTGAAATAGGCTTATTATCACCAGAAACATTAGTTTTATTTTTAGTAATTTTAACCTGAGATAAATCAACATCTATGATTTTCATTTTTTCAGGAGCAACTATCACCCTATCATGTATAACAAAAGATGTTATCATAACAGATAAAATTAAAAGATGTAAGCAACCTGATATCCCAAGAATTTCATAAAATTTTTAATTTCAATTATTTTAGTTTTTGAAAAAGATAAAAAGGCCCATAATTTTTTTTTCATTTAATTAGGCAACCTCGTTCTTAAACCAACTTTTGAAAAACCAGCATCTTTAAGAGTCCCCATTAAAATAATAACATCACCATAGGAAGCCGACTGATCTCCATTTATCATAATTGAAAGTTTTGAATTTTCATTCTGCATAGCATACAATTTTTTTACAATGCTTTGAGCAGACATTTTAGTTTTTCCTAAATAATAAGCACCATTTGCATCAACACTCAACTGAACTGCATGTTCATCACCAGAAACTGCCCCGTGCCCTGCCTTTGGTAAATCTAAATCTAATCCACTTGTTAGCAATGGAGTTGTTACCATAAAAACAGCCAATAGCACCATCATAACATCAATCATAGGTGTTAAAGATAAATCAGAATTACGACCAGATAGACAACGTCTAGACATTTTATTTTCCCCCTACGAGTATTTCACTAGCCATTTTTGATACTCTATCCTTTTTAATTATTTCTAATTTAGAATACATATCATCGGCTCTTTTAGCAAATAAATGATAAAAAATAGAAGCAGGAATAGCAACCATTAGCCCCAAAGCAGTAGTCCCTAGAGCCATTGAAAGCCCAGGTGCTATAACAGCAATACTGGCCGATTGATTTGCTCCAATAGACATAAATGTTTGCATAATTCCCCATATAGTTCCAAATAAACCAATAAAAGGAGATACAACTGTCGCTAAAGATAAAAAGTATAGACGATTATCAAAAGGAGAGATTAAAACTTCTGTTAAATTATCAAGTTTAGTTTGATATTGCTTTATCAAAGATTTTTTTTGCTCGGTAGAAAGTTTAAGAGAATCTTTAATAAATTTATCATCAATATCTTTTAATTTGGCATTAAACCTATCAAATATAGAACTCTTTTTCTTTTCTGCTAAATACAAGCGAATTTTTTCTATAATAACCATCCAAGAATAAACCGACCCTGCGACCAATATAAGAGACGCAATTAAAACAACAAAATCCGATCCGTTAAATAAATGCAACATAGAAAAATTATTAGTTTGATTCATAAATATACTCCTTTTTATTTTTTTTAATCTTCTTTTATTTTTATATTCATATGACTATATCCGTCAGGTGTAACAACCCTGCCTCGTGGTGTTCTTTGAATAAACCCACATTGAAGCAAATAAGGCTCTATCACATCTTCCAAAGTATCCGATGGTTCAGACAAAACTGCACTTAAAGTATCTATACCCACAGGACCACCTGCATAATGCTTTATAATGGACATTAAATATTGTCTATCCAAAGCATCTAACCCCGATTTATCAATTCCAAGTTGAGTCAAGGCTGTATCTATTACATCTTGACTGATAGAATCGGATTTCATAACACTAGCAAAATCCCTGACTCTTTTTAATAAACGATTCGCAATTCTGGGTGTGCCACGAGAACGGCTAGCCAAAACAGATAAGCACTCATCGTCAATACTTGTATTCAATATACCCGCAGTCCTATTTATAATTTGAGACAAAGCACCTGTATCATAAAAATTTAATCTTAAATTGATGCCAAATCTATCTCTTAAAGGATTTGATAAAAGCCCAGTTCTTGTTGTCGCTCCGATTAAAGTAAATCTAGGCAAATCAATTTTAACAGATTTAGCCGTTGGACCTTCCCCTAACATTAAATCCAACTTAAAATCTTCCATAGCAGAATACAACACTTCTTCTATGCTGGTAGATAAACGATGAATTTCATCAATAAACAAAATATCATTCTCTTCAAGGCTAGTTAAAATAGCCGCTAAATCACCCTGCTTTGTAAGCATAGGAGCCGAACAAGAACGAAAATTTACTTCCATTTCATTTGCAACAACCTGAGCCAAAGTTGTCTTTCCAAGCCCCGGAGGTCCATATAATAAAATATGGTCCATCGCTTCCTCTCTGGTTTTAGATGCATCAATAAAAACCTTTAAGTTAGATTTCATTTCGTCCTGCCCTATAAAATCAGATAACTTTTTAGGACGAATTGAAATAGAAAACTCATCAGTTTCTTTATAATCAGGATTTACAAAACGCTTTTTTTCATCAACCATATTACTCACCTTATAAAATCTTCATTTCCAAAGACTCTCTACCAACATAATTTTTAATCTCGTTATAAAGATGTTTCAAGTCCGCAGATTCCGCATATTTTTCATCAGCATCTTTTATATAGTGTAAATCTGTAATAATTTTTGATTGACTATCCAACATCTCTATTAAAAACTTACCATAAGATAAACTTACTGGATCTTCTTTTTCCCCTTGAAATAATATGCCTTTTGATGGACGAGGTGATAAAAATGATAAATCTTGTCTGGTATGTTCCGGAGATATCATAACAAAACCATTTATTTCTGGTCTTCTCATTAAAGCCTGACAAACTAACCAAGATCCAAAATCATAGCCCGCAATCCAACAAGCATCACTATCCTCATTTTTATTCTGAATCCAATCTATAACTACTGATAAATCCATCATATTTTCAAGTGGATCTTCTTGTCTGCCAGTAGATAATCCAACCCCACGATAATTAAAACGAACTACCGCAAATCCAGCATCTGCAAAAGCCCTGAATGTAGCATATGTAACCCTTTCATTCATATGCATACCTTTTAACGGATCTCCTGATAAAATAATCGCGATAGGAGCCTTTGGATTTTCTGCTTTTTGATAAACTAAATGAATTTTTCCATTTTCACTAGGTATAATAACATCAACCATTTTTTATCCTTCTTTTTTTCTTTCTTGAGACTATCTTAAACAATTTACAATTAAAAAATCTAGTAAAAAATAAAAAATTATGTATAATTAAAAAAAAGACTGGACATAGAGATTATATTTATGCTAATAATGAATTTATAGAGAGGTAAAAAAATGAGAAATTTATTTTCAAAATCATACTTATTGATTGGATTACTTGCTTTTGGTTTAAGTGATAACCTTTTTGCTAATCAGACAAATGAATCCACATATTCTTTAAGTCAAGAAGTTTACGAGAGAGATATTACAGTCCCTTCTTATATTAAAGTTAGCACCAATGCATACAATATGCCTCAGTCAGAATTTATGGCTACCAACGAAATTGACTACGACACAGAAATTGAAACAGTTCAAACAAATATGAAATTTGCTAACCCAGGTGTTGAATTTGCTAAAAAACCAGTGATTGTTTGTCGTAAAACTGGTTGTACTCGTCTGAATGATAGAATATCCAGAAATTTTTTATTTAACAGCCTATCTAATATGTTTATGTTAAATGCATACTCTAAAATGTCCATTTGTGAGGCAGACCCTTTTACTCGTGCTTGCCTAATTTCTGGAATAAATTTTCCAGCCAGAATTGGAGTTGCTGATGCTTTAATTAAAATACCTTATGCTCAAGTAGCACAAGTATTTTTATCTCGTGGCCTTTCAAAAACCGAAATTGAACTCACTTACCCTTTTCTTGTAAACGGAGTTGAAAAAAAATGTAAAAAAACAACAGCAGACATTGTTATTCCAAATGATGAACAAGTCACTCTTTATAATAAAGAATTTACATGCCAACTTACAAATGATGCTAAAACTAATGTGTCCCTTTTGTTAAATATTGATTATATTGATTTGGATTATGGAATTATCGGTGGGTATTACTCTTTTGGAATGCAAGGTCCTTCAAAAGGCAGCGGAACTGGTTATCTTTTATTAAAAACCGAATATGCAACAACCTCAAATACCGGAGTCGGAACATATAACTCTCAAGATATAAAACAAGGAGATGTTGTTATAAATCCACTTCGTTCAAAAAAATAAATGTATAAAACTCTTTTAATAATAGATGATGATATAAAATTAGTTGAGACTCTTGCCAAAAACTTACAGTCCGATGAATTAAAAGTATTAAAAGCTCATGACACAAAAATTGCTTCAGAAATTATAAAAATATTAAAACCTGATGCTATAATTCTTGATAGAATGATGCCAAAAGTTGATGGACTCACCTATCTAAAAGAACTTAGAAAAGCAGAACCCAATATCCCGGTTCTAATGCTAACAGCACTTGGAGACACAGAAAATGTTATTTCTGGGCTCTCAATAGGTGCTAATGATTATCTTGGAAAACCTTTTAATTTTAATGAACTACAACTTCGTATCAATAACTTGCTAAAAATATCAAATAAGCCCGAAAAAAGCATAGTAAAAGAAATTTCAAACGAATTTTTCATAAATGATTTTCAATTAAAATTATCCGAAAATGAAAAACTTATATTCAAAAAACTATTGATAAACACGGGCCAACCTGTAAACTTATTAAACACTAACCTAGATGGCCTAAATGAGAGAAATTTGCCGATGATAATAAAAAGGTTGCGAACTAAAATAATTTGTGCTACAAATAAGTTAGAAATCCAAAGTATTTATAAAAAAGGATACAAACTTATACAAAAGGGAATATTATGAAAAGATTTTTACCTAAAAGTTTTTTATGGCGAACCGTTCTAATGATTATAATTCCTCTTATTCTAACAGAGGTCATTCTTGCTTATGTGTTTTTTGAAAATCACTGGAATAGAGTTCATAAATGGATGACTCGTTCACTGTCCGGAGAAATTGCAATAATCGTTGATTACATAAATAAAAATCCTCAATTGGTTGATAAAATTTCAGAGCAAGTTTCAAAAGATATGGGAATCAATGTCAGTATAAATAATACTCTCGCACGACCTAAGAAAAACGATAACCATTCTGTTGAATCAAATAAACTTTATAAGGAACTAAAAAATAAACTAAACTTACCATCAAAAATATACATAGACCAGGATAAAAAACTGGTATTTATAGATATTAAAATGAATGATGGTAAAATCCTAACAATTTCAACTAGTCTGAATAGGATTTATTCTACTTCAACCGAACTATTCGTTGTTTGGTTATTACTATCATTTATAATTGTTTCAATTTTAATGACTCCACTAATTTTAAGTCATTATCGTTCAATCAGAAGAATCGCAAAAGCAGCCAATCTTTTCGGCAGAGGTCTTGATATGCCAGGATTTACTCCTATGGGCTCAAAGGAAATCCGGGAAGCAGCAAAGGCACTTATAATTATGAAAAATCGTATGAATCGTTATAATAAAACCAGAACTGATATGCTCACTGCTGTTAGCCACGATCTAAAAACCCCACTAACCCGTATTCAATTAGCCGTAGAAACGGATAAAAAAATAGATAAAAAAACCCAATCTGATTTAATTTCTGATATTTCCAGAATGAATGAAATGATTATGGGCTATCTTGCTTTCGCTCGCGGAGATGTTCCTGAATTAGAACAAGAAGTTTCTCTGGCCTCTATAATCAATAGAATCATAACACCTTACGAAAAAAAAGTAAAATTCAATTTATCTTTTCCCGAACACAGCCCAATGTTCTATGCTCGCCCTTCATCTCTTGCCAGAGCATTAGATAATATAATTCAAAATGCTACTCATTTTGCAGATACTATCAATATTAAACAAACATACAACGAGACATATACAACACTAACTATTGATGATAATGGCCCTGGAATTCCTGCAACTATGAGAGCCGAAGCACTTAAACCTTTTGTTCGCCTTGATCCTTCTCGCAATGAACAAACCGGAGGAACAGGCCTAGGACTCTGTATAGCACAGCAAGCAATTGAAAATCACGGAGGACAATTATTCCTTGAAGATAGTCCTATTGGTGGTCTTCGTGTTCGCATAGTATTACCAATCTAAAAAAGTCGCTAATTAGCGACTTTATTTTACTCTTTGAAAATTACTTAAAATCAGAGTATCTCTATTTTGGGACTCATTTTCCAAACTATCATATTTTACATTTTGATTTTTAATAGCACCTTGAAGTGTATCACATTTATTACAAACAACAGCCATGCTTGTCATGAGAAAAGATACTATTAAAACCGAAATCCAGACCGTTTTTTTATTTTCTGGATTATTTTCCATTGCCTCTGCGGCTTTTCCATAATCAACATTATCAATCATACAAATACCCCTTATATCAATCGCATTATAAAACAAAAAAAATAAATTATCAATAATATATTAAAATACTTCTTCTAAATCTAAAACTAATTCCTGAACAACCCTTTCAATTTCTAATAAATCGTCAGGAGAAAACTTTGAAAGAACCCAGTCAGCAACCTCAATTAAAGGATTTTCACTTTTCCTTGGGTGGCCAACTCCGATACGAACTCTTTTATAATCTTTACCAACCTTAGCATCAATGTCTTTAATACCATTATGACCCGCAGATGAGCCACCTATTTTGATTTTAGCCCTTCCAACATCTAAATCAACATCATCTTGAAATACTATTAAATTGCCGATTGGAATCTTGTAAAAAGTCATCAATGCCTGAACCGCATCACCAGAAAGATTCATAAATGTTGTTGGCTTTACAAGTATAATTTGCCTATCCCCTATTTTTCCCCTCGCTGTCATAGAGTGCTTATCTTTTTTCCATCTAGAAAACTCGTATTTATCATAAATCTTATCAATAGCCATAAAACCAACATTATGACGAGTCTTTTGGTATTGAGTTCCTGGATTTCCCAGACCGACCATTAAATACATTTTTTCATTTAGCATAAAGTAATTATACCTTTTTTTATAATCATAATCAAGAAAATTAAAAAACTTGAAAATAATCTTATAAAATGATATAATCCTAATACTGTTAAAACATATTCTAAACCAAAGGAGGAATGTAATATGAAAAAGACTCTTGGACTATTAGTTATTGCTGGCGGATTATTCGCTGTATCAAATGCAAATGCAACTTTATTCGATCCTTATATCGGAGGTGCTATTCAATTTAATAAAGCAAAAGCATACGGAGATCCTTCAGATGTTAGTTTTAATAAAATCAAAGGTGCATATAGTGGATTTATAGGATTTAACCTTCCAATCATTCGTGCGGAAGTTGAATATAACTATTTTCAAGTTAAAGAAAAGAATTCTGAAGCACTAGATCAACACAATGTTATGGCTAATGCTTATCTAAAACCCTTTGCAATACCTTTTGTAAAACCATATATCGGTGCTGGTGTTGGTATGAATTTTGCCGGAGATATTGATAACTCTGCCGCTGCTCAAGCCATGTTAGGTGTATCACTTGATTTGCCAGCAATGCCTCTCGCATTTGACTTAGAATATCGTGCAACATATTCGTTTGATGTGTTTGAAAACGGAGATTATGATTTATTAAGTTATGGCCCTCGTGCAAAATTCCGTTATAGTTTTTAATTGAAATTAAACAGAATAAAAGCCTCTTTTTTAGGGGCTTTTTTATTTGCTAAAAAAATAATTTCTTGATATACTTTTAATTATGAAAGAAAGAATAACTCTTATTGATGGCAATAGTTTTTTATTTCGTGCATTTTACGGAATTAGAAACATACTAACTCGCAAAGATGGGACTCCTATCAATGCCGTTTATGGACTATGTTCTATGCTAATCAACCTTATGTCAAAAGCAGAACCTAATGAAGAATTTTATATGGTATTTGATGCAGAGAAAAAAAACTTTCGCCACACTATATTTCCAGAATATAAAGCAAATCGTAAAGAAACACCGCCTGAGTTGATTCCTCAATTTCCATTGTCTCGTATTGCTGTAAAGGCTTTTAACATCCCTATTCTTGAAATGGAAGGTTATGAAGCAGATGATATTATTGCGACTCTTACTAAAAACTCTTGTTTTATAAATAAAGATGTTCGCATAGTTACTTCCGACAAAGATTTAATGCAACTCATTAGCGGCTGTTGCTATTTATACGATTCTATGAAAGATAAAGATATTCACGAAAAAGAATGCTTTGAAAAATTTGGAGTTTATCCGGATAAATTGATTTACTTTCAAGCACTAACAGGAGATTCTGTTGATAATATCCCTGGAGCAAAAGGAATCGGACCTAAAACCGCAGCGGAACTAATTTCTAAATATGGAGATATTGATAATCTTTATAATAATACAAACGAAATTACCCCAGAATCAAGAAAACAAAAACTTATAGACTCTGAATCAAATGTTCGTATGTCATTAGAATTAGTAAAATTAAAAACAGATATTTCTATCGGAGAACTTCCTAAAATAGAAAAAATAGATGTAAAAAAACTAACAACTTTTTTTGAAAAAGAATTAAATTCAAAGCATCTATCAGATATAGCAATTAGAGCATTCGGAGATGCTCCTATAATTGAAAAATCCGCTAAATCAGAACTTATTATTTCAGAACCTAAGTTTAATGAACTGATAAATAAAATCAAAAACTCTAATCAAGTTTTTCTAAAATCGTTTTCGGAAAACAAAAACTTTATGTCTGATAAATTACTTGGTTTAGCATTGGCAATAAACGATTATGAAACTTACTATATTCCATTAAATGAAGAAATAATTCAAAACGATTTATTTAATCAGAATTCGCGAGTTGGACTTGCTATAAAACAAATTAAAGAGCCTATTTTTGAAATTCTAAAAAATGAAAAT
>CAZEWI010000018.1:0-10196 GCA_964514455.1 uncultured Bacteroidales bacterium
AACAGCAACTATAATTTTATCGGAAATTTGATCCATAACTCCACCTAATTTTGAAGTCACTTGATATTTTCTGGCGAGATAACCATCAAAAAAATCAGATACCGCACCGGTTATAAATAAAACAGCAGCCAGGCTAAATAATCCAAAAACCATAGCAGGAACAATAGCAATTCCAGCGGCGGCACGATAAATACATAATCCATTTACAAACTTTTTCATAATAAAACTCCTTTTTATTGAATAAGTGATTCTATCTTATTAAATCCGAGTGGAAAAAGCCATATATTTTTTTTGCGATAGATTTTGAGATATTTGGAACTCTTTCTAAGTCTTTTAGTGAAGCGGAAGCGATTCGTTCTACCGAGCCGAAATAAGATAATAAAAGTTTTTTTCTGCTTGCTCCAATTCCTTCAATTTCATCTAGAGCACTGGAAACAAAGTTTTTATCTCTTACTCGTCTGTGAAAAGAAATTGCGAATCGGTGAGCCTCATCTCTCATTAAATCCAGAGCCAAAAATAACAAACTGCCATTTTCTAAATTTTTAGTTGAGCCATCAGGCAAAATAAAATGTTCATCACCGCTGCGAACTTCACCTTTTACAATTCCAAATAATGGAACATTAAGATTTAATTTTTCCATAACAGATTTTGCGATATTAAATTGAGCAATTCCGCCATCTAATATAATTAAATCAGGTAAATTTTCTTTTTTCAAAGCCTCGCCATAACGACGAGTTAAAAATTCTTCCATCATACCAATATCATTTCCTGCGACGGATTGATTTTGTAATTTATAATGTCTATATTCTCTTTTATCAAAACCGTTTTGAGATACAACTATCATAGCCCCTACTGGATTTTTTCCGAACAGATGAGAGTTATCAAAAACATCAATTCTGGATATATTTTTAACTCCGACAAATTTTTCTAACTCAGGAAGAGCATCAGATATTCTTTGATTTTCTCTTGTCAATTTATCCATCACATTTTTAGTTTTCATATTTATAATAGAGTTTAATGCGGTGATTTTATCTCGGTATTTGGCAGCCAGTTCAAAATCTTCATTTTTAGAGGCCTCCAACATTTTTTGAGATAATTCTGATAAAACATCAGTGGTTTTTCCTTGTAGGAATTTAGTCAAATCAGATACAGACTTCATATAATCCGAGTGAGATATTTTTTGACAGCAAGCACCTGAGCATTTTCCAAGTTGATATAGCAAGCAAGGTCTAACTCTATTATTAAAAAGAGAATTACGACAAGTCCGAATACCAAATACTTTTTGAATAACTTTAATACTTTCAATCAAAGCACCCACATCGGTAAAAGGTCCAAAAACATTTGATTTGTCTGTAATTTTTCCACGATATTTCAGAATTCTAGGGTATTTATCATCTGTCAGCATAAGGAAGGGATACATTTTGCTGTCCATCATAACAATGTTGTACTTAGGCTTTTTAGACTTTATTAAATCCTGTTCAAGAATCAGAGCCTGATGTTCATTTTCAGTAATTTTTAGTTCTAACTTATCAATCAAGGATACCATAAGAGCCTTTTGAGTTGATAATTTATTAGGATCAGTATATTGAAATAATCGTTTTTTAAGATTTTTTGCTTTTCCGACATAGAGTATATTACCAAACTTATCATACATCTGATACACACCAGAGTTTTCTGGAGCATTTTGAATTAAATCTAAAAATTTTTTATTCATTTGAAAATACTCTTTTTATATGGTATAATATAACTACAAATTTTATAAAAAACAAGGAGGCAATTATGAAATTTATAAAAACAGAATCTGGCCGTTCAATGATTGAAATGTTGGGAGTTCTTGCGATTATGGCAGTTTTAACCGTAGGTGCTATTCAACTGGTAAATTATGCCATGAAAACCCAGAAAAAAGGAACAGTAGAACAAGAAATCACACAAATTACGACAGGAATCAGAGGATTAAACTTGACCAGTTTTGAATCTATAGATAACGGAGTATTTAGTGCTTTGGGAATGTCTCAAAAGAATCCTTATGATGGAAATTATGAAGTTGAAGCAAATCCAAGTGATTCGTCTCAATTTATAATAAAAATAACAGGATTAGCAAAATCTGAATGTGAGTATTTTAAGTTAAAAAGATGGACAGAGTCTGCTGGTTATATTGATTCCGAAGGAAAAGAATCTGGTGCAACAGCAGAACCAGCCAACTGCGATGATACAAACGGAGACAATACAATTAGTATCAGATTTAAGAGGATTTAATTATGAAAAAAATTATTTTATTATTTTGTATAACTTTATCTCTTTCTGCTTGTGATAAATGTTGTAAATTAGAACATAAATTTAATATGAAATGTTCTGATAATAATGTATATTTAGTCAAGATATATAAGGATAAGGCTATTTTAGAGTCTCAATCTTCTTTTATTAATAATAATGATGATATACAAATAGAAAAACATACTTATGTGTTTTCAAACATATCTCAGTATGATGATTCATCTATAAATAGTATAATATTTTCTGGAAGTGTCTTTGAAAGAATTGATAATTTTGAATTATATAAAGATTCAAAAACAGGTAAAATTGAAAGTATTTCTATTTCAAAGAACTCTGTTAGACCAGATGGTTCAAACTCACGAGAAGGATATTCTTGTGATATTATATATGAATAATAAATTGTATTAAATAAAAAAAACGGGCATTGCCCGTTTTTTTAGTTGTTATTTATTCAAATCCTTAAAACATAAAAACCAATCTTTACATTCTAAATCTTTATTGCCCTCTCTTTCACTTAGCCCTCTCATAGAACTCGGAGCAGGAACAATAACTTTGTCTCCTATTTTCCAATCAGCAGGAGTTGCTATATGATTTTTGTCTGCTAATTGAAGAGCATATAAAATTCTTTTAATTTCTTGAAAATTACGGCCTATATTTAGGGGATAATATAAAATTGTTCTAATTTTTCCCTCTGGATCTATAAAAAATACAGCCCTAACCGCCTTTGTATCGCTAGCATTAGGTTGAAGCATTCCGTAAAGTTTTGCAACATTCATTTTAATATCGGCGATAACGGGGAAAGTTATGACGGTGTTTTTCATTCCGTTAAATTCAATATCATCTTCAATAGTTTTTAGCCAAGCCAAATGAGAAGAAATGCTATCAATAGAAAGTCCAATAACTTCCGTATTCATTTTCTTAAATTCCTCTAACATTTTTTGGAAAGTCATAAATTCCGTGGTGCAAACAGGAGTAAAGTCTGCTGGGTGACTAAATAATATAACCCATTTACCTTTATAATCTGCTGGAAAATTTACGATTCCATTTGTTGTTTCTGCTGTAAATTTTGGTGCTAAATCACCGATTAGTGGTATATTGTTATGCATAAAAAACCTCCTTCGTTTTTATACTTTACAAGATAATAACCGAATCAGTAAATTTCAAGGAATTAGGAATACATACAAATAAATAGGTATTGAATCAAAAAAACGGGCATTGCCCGTTTTTTTTCCTTTCCTTTTTTAGCCTTATATTCTCTGAGGCATTAAAATGAATAATGGGTCTTTCTTTCCTTTTGATTGAATAATCGTTGGCATGGTTGGTCCCATCATAAGAATCTGCATATCTTCGCCTTCTACTTGTTCTGCAATATCCATTAAATATCTAACATTAAAGCAGATTACGAATTTATCATCATCTCCATTATATTCAACAGTCATATCTTCCGTAGCCGAGCCACCTTCTGAACTGCTAGCACTAACATTTAACTTATTCATAGAGAAAGTTAAAAGAACTGGATTTGATTTATCACTTGTAGCAACAGAAGAAACACGATCAATAACATCAATAAATTCTTTCTTTTTCATAGTTGCGATTTTATCATTGTCTTTTGGAATAACAACTTTGTAATTTGGATATTGAGCATCAACTAATTTTGAAGTCAATACCGCATTTCCAATAGTAAATCTAACTTTTGTTTCGGACAATTCAACAACTACATCATCAGATGCTGCATCATCAAGTAATTTTTTCAATTCGCCAATAACTCTTTTTGGAAGAATAACAGAAGGCATACCCTCTGCATCAGCAGGCATAGGAATTGAACAAAGAGATAATCTTTGCGAATCTGTCGCAACTGCAGATAGATATTTTTTACCATCTTCTTCGGTTAAATGAAAATAAATTCCACCAAGGTGATAACGAACATCATCTGTTGGAATAGCAAATTGAGTTTTATCAATCATATAAATTAAATCATCAGTGCTCATAGAAAACTTTGTTGGCAAATGAGCCCCAGCCATCATAGGGAAGTTTTCTGCAGGCAATGTAGGCAAAGTAAAAGTTCCATTTCCAGAAGTTAAAATAATTTGATCACCAGATTGTTTGAATTTGATTTCTGCTGTTTCTGGCAATTTTTTCAAAATATCATAAAGTCTTTGAACTGGAATGGTGATTGAGTTTCCAATAGTCACATCAGCAGGAGTTTTTTCAACTAATTCTAAATCAACATTGGTAGCAGATAATGTTAGTCCCTCTTTTGCTTCTAATTTAACATTCATTAAAATAGGCAGAGTTGCCCTTCTTTCTACGACTGATTGCATGTGTCCTATGACTTTTATAAGGTCTTGACGATATACTGAAAATTCCATATTTTCTCCTTTTGTGTTATTTCTAGGGCTATTTTAACACAAATCTTATTTTTAAGGCAAGCATTTAATTTTTTTAATTTTCAGGACAATTTTTGAGTGTTTTTCATCAGATTTTCATAGTCCATCATCAAAGAAAAATCCAAATCTTTATCATTATTTATTTGATCTATACCATACAGAACGGTTGCATGATCACGATTTCCCAATAATTTACCAATAGACTCCAAAGACAAATCAGTTTTTTGCTTTAATACGGCCATAATTAAATATCTTGCACGAACAAGAGACTTAAAGCGACGATTAGAGCAAATATCATCATAAGAAACGCTTAAAATTTTGCACATAGATTTAACTAAATCTGCTGGTCCAGTTTGCTCCTCCATAACATCGTGTAGTAAATTATTTACTGTGTCATAATCCAAATCTTTACCTGTAATTTCTGTCCAAGCATTTAATTTTTTAATAATACCGGTTATAATATGTCCATTTAATTTGATATTATTTGAGATATAGCGAGCCATTTCACTAGGAATACCTTTTTTAATAAAAAGTTGTTCGCAAACAGCAGAATCAGGAGAATATAATTCAACAGACAATCCAGAAGATAAAACTAATTGATGCTTTTTATCAAATCCAGTCAAAGCCGAAGGAGAATAAGAAGAAGAAATCACTACCTGACCACCCTTTTCCAAAATATCACAAATTGCTTGCATAAGTTCAAGTTTAGATTTTGTTCTAGTTGATAGTTCATCAATAGAGTCAATAATTAAAACATCGCAATCACGAATTTTATCTTTGAAATCAAAGATAGTGTTTTCATTACAGGCACGAATAAAATCATTTGAAAAACTAGAAGCCGACATTATAAGAACTCTTCTATTTTGAGATGCTGTATAAGCCATAGAATTTAATAAATGAGTTTTACCAGCACCTTCTGGCCCATAGAGATATAACAAAGAATAATTACAATTTGATTCGCTAGCAACTTTTTTACAAGCAGATATAGCAAAATCATTTTTTTGACTTTGAACGAAATTATCCCAAGAAAATTCAGGATTCAAAGAAGACATAATTTCTGCTTGTTGAACAACATTATCATTTATAGGAGTTTTAATTTCAGTTGATTTATTTACAGGTTCGCTTTTAGAGAAACCGACACTCATACCCCAAGATATATTTAATTTAGAAACTACATCATTTATTTGATTCTTAAAATTTAATTCAATAAAGTCCGAAACAAAACGATTCGGACAAATGATAGTAAGATGATTATTTTCAACGATGCCTTCACATTTCAAGAACCAAGTTTTGAAGGCTGTATCACCCAGTTCGGAATTTATTTGATTACAGATGAAGTCCCAAGAAGTTTTTTGACGAGCCGTATCGTTTTGATTTAAAAGAGAATCTTCTATTTCAAATCTACGAACAGTCATCATAAATTCCCCCTTTGGTCTCTACGGTGTCAGAAGAGTGAGAAAATCTTGTTCCAATTTTAGCATATTTATAAAATTGTTTTTTCCTTTCTTTTGTCTTCTCTGTATGATAAAAATGTATTTAACATTTCTACCTGGATACATAGGTCATATTAAAGTAAGAAAAACAAAAAACAACAAAAAAACCTTCCACAAATTCAATTATTTTTCTTGACCCAAAATCACGATTCGTTTTTTTTATTCAGGAAAACAATCAAGCCTTTTATTTTTAAGATTTTTATCTTAAAAAAACGAATCAATTGGCCAATACATAGCCTCCATCTACACGAACAATTTTTCCCTCTATTTCTAAAACCACCAGTTCTTTTTTGATATCAGATATTGGCATATTTAATGACTTTACTAACTCATTTTCACTAATAACATTGGAACTCATCGCTGCCAAAATTGGAGATTCTTCAAATAATTTTAATTTTATATTTTTATCCTTCTCTTTTTCTGACTTTTTTCCAATAATTGTCTCACTGGATTCGCATAAAACAGCCTTATATTCCGAGATAAAACGATTCGGTCCTGCACTTCTAGGATCTGATGGGTGTCCTGGAATAGCATATATTCTCCGTCCCATATTTAAGATATGATTTGCGGTTATCATAGAACCAGAAGATAGATTTGCTTCTGCCAAAACCAATTTTTCAGATAGTCCTGCGATTAAAGCATTTCTTTTTACAAAGTATTGTTTAATAGGAGTTGTTCCAATAGGCATATCAGAAACCAAGCACCCTCTTTCTTTGATTTTATAATATAAAGATTCGTTTTCCAAAGGCCATATTTTATCAAGACCCCCGGCCAAAACAGCAATAGTAGCAGAATCACTTCCCGAATCTAAAGCACCTAAATGAGCGGCAGAATCAATTCCAATAGCCATACCTGAAACTACTACAAAATTATTTTTAGATAAATCACAAGAAAGATTGCGAATAAAATTCATACCATTCAAACTAGCATGCCTAGTTCCAACTACTCCGATTGTAGATTTTTTCAAAGACTCTAAATTTCCTAATGCAGTTATAATAGGAGAAGCATTTTTAATTGATTTAAGAGCATTAGGGTATAAATTGTCATCATCAAAAATAAATTCTGCACCAAGAGATTCAGCAGAATCAATTTCTTGCTTTACCGAATCAATAAAATCATCTTTTAGATTTAGTGAATGAATAGCCTCTTCTGCATTTCCGTATTTTTGAATTAAATTGTAATAAGTAGCAGGCCCAATACCTTCGGCTCTAAATAAAACTAATTTATAGAATTTATTTTGATTCATGCTTAGATAATTTGATTTTTGATTCGGTTTTATTTCTGATTCGTTTTATATTTTCGCGATGTCTGTAAAAAGATAAGGCAGATAATGCCAATAAATAAACAAACACATCAAAATTTTCAGTTAAAATTGCACCTGCAATAGGCATAACAATCATAGTGACAAGAGCAGATAAAGATGAGATTTTTGAAATAAATACAGTAATCAACCAAGTTGCACCCATAACAATGAATAACCAAGGACTAATTGAGAGAGCATAACCGAAAGTAGAAGCAACACCTTTTCCACCCTTAAAATCCAACCAAATTGGAAAATTATGCCCGATTATTGCGGCAAATCCAGCAAGTAGGCCTGCATCATAAGACATAAAATATCTAGCGATTAAAACAGCAATAGTTGCTTTAAGCATATCACAAATGACTGTGAGTAAAGCGACCCATTTATTTCCAGTTCTTAAAACATTGGTAGCCCCTATATTTCCACTACCAATTTTGCGGATATCACCTAATTTGAATGCTTTTGATAATAATAAACCAAAAGGAACCGAGCCCAATAAATATCCAAAGATAGCTGGAACGAGAAAAGTTAAATTCATATTTTAATCCTTTTTGTTAAAAAAACTTGACCTTTTTAGATTTATGAGTTATAACAATAAAACCGTCAAAGGTCAAATAAAAAAAAGGATTTAGAAAAATGGCAAACCATAAATCTTCAAAGAAGAGAATCGTTCGTAATGAAAAACGCAGAGAAATCAACATTTCTCGTAAAAGTCGTGTAAAAACTTTTATTAAGAAAGTTTTAACTTCAATTACAGGCGGCGATAAAAAAGTTGCACAGGAAAATTTACGTGTAAGCGAATCGGAAATCGCAAAAAGTGCTGGCAAAACAATGCCAAAAGCACGTGCAAGACGTAAAATTTCCAGACTTGCTAAAAAAGTAAATGCAATGAAATAATTGGCAATTATAAAAAATCCCCTCAAATGAGGGGTTTTTTATTTATCATTTTCAGACTATTAAAAAACTAAATTCAAGCGGAATCCAGCAATTAAATCCTTATCTTTTTTGAAAGAATAACCGATATAACCTACATATTGAGTTCTTCCATACATTTTAGCTAAACTAAATTTTCCAATCACATCATCTTCATCTGAAAGAGTTGCTTTACGAAAATCAAAACTAAGGTTAGAAGACCAGTCTTCTATAAATTGAACTTGAATTTCTGGGATAAAATCAAACCAAGCATATCCTTCATCTCTATTTGCATTTGTGTCTCCATCAAAAATCCAAGAACTTTTTAATGTAGCCGCAAGAGTATAGAAAGATTGAGATATACCTCCTCTCAGACCAAACCCATAACGAGTATTATCAAATTCTGATACCTTACTAGATCCTGAAAATCTAATATCTCCTAAAAAATCATATATAAAAGAATCACTCTCAGATAATCTGTATTTCAAATCAAATCTAGGGCCAGAGAATCCGTCTTCACTATTATCAAAATCATTTCTATATGAAATATCAGCACCAATAGCAAATTTGTCTGTTACTGTCCAAGCAATAGATTGATTTAGATTTGCTTTTGAATCAAAAAATTCAGCAGTAGATCTAGAAACTATATCGTGTTTTTGCCCTAAGAATAGTGGATTTTCTGGATTAGATATATCAGCATTGGCAACAGAAAAAACTGAACTAAATAAAGTAAATATTAAAAACTTTTTCATATTATTATCCCTTGATTAGAAATAGAGTTTAATTCCGCCGCCAAAACTATAATCTTTGGTGTCGTTCCATTCAATAAGATCATAATCTGACCAAGTTGAAGTTCCTGAATCATATTTTGCTAGCCAGAAATTAGCACCATCAGCATCATCATCAAATACATATTTACCAAAAAGATACATAGCAAAATGTTTTCCAATTTGATATCCTAATTCTGCTCTTCCGAACATAACTTTGTGCCAATCGTAATCTGCATAGGTTCCTGAAACGTTCAGAGTGAAACCCGAGCCCATATCAAAGAAAGCACCCAGAGATCCTTCCCAATATGTGCTACTTTTTCCATCTTCAAAAAATACAGCCCAAGCATCAGTACTTGAAGATAAACCTAATCCTCTTGGAGCATCTTCATCATAAGAAATAAAATATCCGTTTCCTTTGATATATAGAATTGCTGGATCAAGTTTGAATCCTAATCTTGCATCAACATAAAAATAATCCGCATTTTCCTGACTTGCATAACCGCCGATAACCCTAGTGATTATATCTTCATCTTCATAAGGAATAAAAGACAATCCGAATAAATAATTATCTTGCTTATCATCATCTGTATATTCATATGGAGAAGTTGTTATATATCTATAAGTTCCATTATACCCTAAATCTTTTAATTTATAATCATTTTTACTGTAAGTATATGATCCAAAAATTGAGAATCTATCAGTTAAACCAAATCCAATTTCTTCACTAAAATTATTAACCTTAGAGTCCCATTGCATTTCGTATGGATCTATAGCAACTAAACTAGAATCGTATAGAGCCTTCCAATTCACTTTATAATTATTATGTTCGTATTCAGAAACAGAATAAAAACCTTTTTTATGAAAGAAAGGACTTAAAAGTTTAGCATAGTTAGTCGTTTTTTTAGATTTAGTTTTTGATTTTTCTGCTGCTCTGTTTTCCTCAGTATATTTATTAGCCTCATCTTCATAAGAAGCATATTTATTATAAGCACCATTTTCATCACAGCCACAACTACGACCAATACAGCCATTGTAATTACGATAAGGATTTTTGTCATAA
>CAZEWI010000018.1:10206-13050 GCA_964514455.1 uncultured Bacteroidales bacterium
ATCTAAGTTACCAGTAGGCTCATCAGCTAAAATAATTTTTGGATTATTTACGAGTGCACGAGCAATCGCAACTCTTTGTTTTTGACCACCCGAAAGTTCATCTAGCTCACGATCTTCAAGTCCTTCTAAATCTACTTCTTTTAAAATATTTAAAACAGTTTCTTTATCGACTTCACGGTTTTGCATTTGTAAGGCTAACGCAATATTGTCATAAACATTCATATTTTGTTCAGAACCAATTCCATAATTTTGGACTGCAACACCGGCCTTTTGACGATTAGTGTTTCTATCTTCTATCAGTTTTGTTTCTTTGTTTGTGTAATTCACAGTTTTTTGATAGTTTATAGTTTTACGATAATTATATTCGTTTTGATTACAGTGAGGACATCTAGCCTCTGCAACAAATGGAATTATAGTTAAAACTGACACTAGACTAATAAGATTTTTCATATTTATCCCCTTTCATTTGTCAAATTATATCATATTTTCAATTTTAATACAAATAAAAAATTATTTTGGATTATGGCTGAATATATCTCTTTCGCTCCAATCCAAATCCAACAGGACACGAGTTGGCAAAAATCTAAAACAAGACTTTGCGATTGGGAGTTTATTTTGATCCATAAGCATAGTTTCCAATAGATATTTTAGTTCGTGTAAATAAAGAACATCATTAGCGGCATATTCAATTTGTTTTTTAGTAAGAGGCTTAGTCCAATCAGATAATCCCTCGGTTTTATCAAGTTCTATATTCATAACCTCTTTTAGTGCCCTTTGGAGTGTGTGCCCTTTTTTAGGCCTAGCAATCAATACTGCGATTTTAGTACAAAAACAAGGAATCGCCCATATATTTAAGTCTTTATAGAGCATAAGCAAATCCATTCTAGCATAATGAAATACTTTTAATATATTTGGATTTTCCAATAATTCTTTTAGTCTATCATAAGAGTTTCCGCGACGAATTTGAACAAGATAAACTTTATCAGATTCTTTTGCTTTGAATTGAACTAAACAGAGCCTATCATTATGGACATCAAGTCCAGTAAGTTCTGTATCAACCGCCAATTCTTCAGACTTCATCAAAGACTTAAAGTCTTTTTCTGGCAGATCTTCGGTTAAATAAATAATTTCAGGCTTCATATTTTTTCCTTTTAATTTTATCCAGAACATCTTGAAGGATAATCGTAGAAGCGACTTGATCCAATACTTTCTTTCGTTTATTTCTATTCATATTTAAGTCTTCTATAAGCATAGACTCGGCGGAAGCAGATGTCAATCTTTCGTCATAGAATAAGATATTTATATCTATTAAATTTTGTAATTTATCGGCAAAAACCTCAATTTTTTCACAAGTTTTGCTTTTTAGACCGTCCATAGCCAAAGGAAATCCAAGAACGATTCCGTTTATATTATACTGATTTATAATATCTTTAATTTCAGTAATTGCCTTATCTTGATTTTCTCCGGAAATAATTTTTTTAGGCAGAGCAAACGAGCATTCAAAATCAGAAATAGCAATTCCTATTCTCTTTTGTCCCCAGTCAATTCCGAGTAAGCGAGAATCTTTTGGCAATTTTACATAAAAATCGTTGAAATCTGTAAAAATCAAGTGTATAATCCTTTAGTTATTAAATATAAGGATAAAATATGTCAATGAATAAAGCAAGCCTAAAAAAAATAGCGCAGTTTGCAAAACTCAATATCACAGACGAAGATATTGAAAAAATGGATATAATCAATTTGATTGATTTTTTGGGTGAAATTAAAAGTGTGGATACAACTGGGATTGAGCCTATGTTTTCTATAATGGATCATACTCTACCTTTTCGTGAAGATGTTGTTCAAAGCGGAAATATAGCAGAAGAATTATTAAAGAATGCTCCTGATAAATCGGGTGTAAAATACGGCTATTTTGCAGTTCCTCTAGTTATAGGAGATGACGAATGAAATTATATGATTTAACAATAGAACAGGCTTTAATTGGCTTAAAGAATAAAGAGTTTTCTGCTACTGAAATTACTGAATCTTATTTAGAAAGAATGAATAAGTTTCATAAATTAAATGCTTTTATTACAGAGACAAGTGACAGAGCATTATCAAATGCTAAGGAATCTGATGAAAGAATTAAAAATAATTCTGCCCGCGCATTAGAAGGTATTCCTATTGGAATGAAAGATTTATTTGCAACAAAAGGAATTAAAACAACCGCAGGTTCTGAATATCTTAAAAACTTTATTCCAGAATATGAATCAACTGTTTCTGATAGACTAAAAGAATCAGGAACAATTTTACTTGGAAAAACAAATATGGACGAGTTTGCTTGTGGCTCATCTGGAAAGTCATCTTATTTTGGCCCTGCTGTAAATCCTTGGAAATCTGAATTAAAACTTATGGCTGGTGGATCATCATCTGGATCTGCCTCGGCAGTTGCTGCGGGACTTGTTATGGGGACAACCGCTACTGATACAGGCGGATCAACTAGATTTCCTGCCGCTATTACAGGAACGATAGGATTCAAACCAAGTTATGGCCTTTGTTCCAGATTTGGTTGTATCGCCTATTCTTCCAGTTTAGACACTCCTAGTTTTATTACAAGAACAGTTGCGGATTCCGCTTTAATGTTTGATGTAGTTAAAGGAGTTGATTCATTTGATTCAACTTGTTATCAAAAAAATCTTCCAGCAAGTTATCCCGAATTAAATAATATAGATGTTAGGGGATTAAAAATAGGAATCATTAAAGAATTGATGGAAAAACCAATTTGTGATGATGCAAGAAAACTTTTTGAATCTCATATTAAAAACTTAAAAGATAAAGGTGCAGAAATAATTGATTTATCTCTTG
>CAZEWI010000019.1:0-12313 GCA_964514455.1 uncultured Bacteroidales bacterium
AAATCAGATAAATTACCTTATTATAAATTTTCTAGGAAAGTCCGTTATCGCACAGAAGACGTAGAAGAGTTTGAATCAAGACGATTAAACGACAACGATTGATTCTAGACTATCGGTAATTTTATCGGGAATTATATCGGTAATTTTTTATATTTTATATTTTGTATAGTTTTATAGTTTCCCTAAAATAGAATGTCTAAACATCATAATTTTGTGTGTTTTTCAAAAACTCCCCCATAAAAATGTAATTTTATTCAAAAAGTCCAGCGAATTCTTGTTTATTTAGTAAAAAATCTGACCAGAACTTTTACCCTATTTCAAAGAAAATAAAGAATATTTATATAATTATACTTACCTATAATTACGAACAACAAAATGTTTTTAATTATATTTTTTCTTGATTTTTTATAATTAAACCTTTATAATAGTAGCATAATTATAACAAACTATAAATAGGGCACAAAAATGAAGAGCGGAATTTTATTAGATTCTCAAAAGGGTTATAAAGCATTTTTACCAACAAAACTAAACGAGTTAGAAAAAGAATTAGATTTATTAACCATTCAAGAAGACATAGAAAACGCCAATTTGGCAATAGGCGAACTTAGAGCACTTGAAAAAATGCTGCCCAATCCTAAACTTTTAACAGAACGCTATGCGCTAAAAGAAGTCTTGTTATCTTCTCAAATTGAAGGGACCCAATCTACTCTGGCCGAAATAATTGAAAAAGAAAATGAAAAAACTGACAATATAAACATTTTAGAGGTCAGAAATTATTTTGATGCTCTTGGGTTTGGTATAAAAAATTTACAATCACCCCAAGGGCTTCCTTTATCCTCTAGGCTATTGCGTGAATGTCATAAAATTTTGATGAGCAATGTTCGTGGCGGCGAAGAACACAAGACACCCGGAGAATTTAGAACCTCACAAAATTGGATTGGAGGAATTAACCCATCTGCTTCAAAATATGTTCCTCCACTACATGATAAAATAGATGACTTGATGTCAGATATAGAAAATTATATCCATAATGGAATACATCCAAATTTAGTTAAAGTTGCATTGATACATTATCAATTTGAAACAATACATCCGTTTCAAGACGGAAATGGTAGAATTGGCAGATTGCTTATTTCTTTATTTTTAATTGAAAAAAAAATATTACCAAGCCCAACCTTGTACATCAGCCTTTATCTTAAACAACTACAAAGTCAATACTATGATTCTTTGACCAACGTAAGAGTATCGGGAGATTATTTACAATGGATTAAATTTTTCTTAACCGGAGTGACAAAAGTATCTGAACAAATAATGCATACAACAAAAAAAATTATCGAATTAGAATCTAAAGGAAGAGCCATTGTAAAAACAAAAAATGAATTGAAATTATTAGAATACTTATTTAGGAAACCCATAATCACAATCAAAGAAGCAGAAAAAGAGTTAGAAGTAACAAATGCAACGGCGAATTCTATAATTAAAAAACTTGAAAAATACGGAATACTGCAGCAAAACGATAAAAAATTACGATATCGAAAATATGTATATAAAGAATACATAAACACCATAGATGCGGGATTATAATAGATAAAAATTTTTTTACATACCGCGGATCGCTTTAATTGGCAGTGTGCTTATTATCTATAAAACACGTGTATATTGTGTGTATTTTTTTAGGATTTTAGCAAACGATTTTTACAAAAAATACGGATAACTCTTTGTATATTCTATGAAAATATATGCAGTTATATTTCCGCTTGGGCTACACAAGACGGCCATAAAATAAGAAAAGAATCAAACATTCGCCCGCAAACCCGCACCCACAAAGGCTTACACACAAAAAGGTTCGCTACTGTTAATCCGTATGTCGCTGGTTCGAGTCCAGCTGCCCGAGCCAATAAAACCGCGGGGTTCAGAGATTTCTGAACCCCGTTTTTTATTCAAAATGGCTACATATTTCAAACATATAAATATTCAATTTTTCATAAAAATTTTTTATGTATATTTTCTAAAATAAAAAAAATAAAACTATTGACTAAAATTATAAAAAACACCTAAAATACAGATATATGAATATTACGAATGACTGGAAAGAGGACAAATTATGAACTTATGGATTCTAACAGAAGAACACCCAAAAATAGAAGTACTTAAACAGATACTTATTAAATTTATGAAAGATAAAAAATTCGGTGGCTTTCTAGACAATTTAAGAATTATTCCTATTTTAACCAATGGCAAATTTACATTTACATATGAATTAACAGGTTTCCGTTGTAATAAAATTGATAAAATATTTATAAAGACTGTTAGCGGGAATTCCAGTTTTGTTGATTACTTAATATTCTTTCAAAAAAATGAACCCACATCAAAAGATATTCCTATTTACGCGATAGAAGAAACAAAAACAGATGATTCCGAAAGCCGTAATACAGGAGTTTATCAAAGATGTTCTAAATTTGTTTTTATAAACAATTATTATCCTGAAACAAAAAAAATTATGCTTTATAATTTACAAATAAAGCAAAAAGAAAAACCGACTGAAACCAATTTATTTGGCACTCGTTTGCTTTTAACCTTAGGCGTTGAAATCCTTGGAAAAAAAATTGACTATAAAATATTTACACCTTTTAAATCCATAGACGAACTTATTACATTTAAAAACGGTATGAGGAAACCTCCAAAAAACAATGTCCCAATAGATATTACTAAAACCAAAAATAAAATTGAAATTTCTGGAAGGTTAGTAAAATCTGGTAGTCTTTCTCACGATCCAAACATTGGGGCTCTTTCTATTATTTCCGCAGCATTAAGACATTTAGGTTGGAAAAATGATATTATTATAACACAACATGGGCTAACACAAAATCAAGTAAAAACTAAAAATAAATTCGTCCTTATTGCTAATTTATTAAACATGCACTTAGAAGGTTTAACTATACCAAAAACAAAATGTTGCGAATTATACTGGCATTATGATAACGAAGGCGAAAAATTAGGAACTATCTTTTTACACATTGTCGTTGAAAGTTTTACCAATGGATATTCTATTTTTGAAAACCACGCAGGCTGTGAAAAAGGATATTTTATAACCCCAAAGGGCGAACATATCCCATTGGCAAAATATACAGATAGAGAAAAATATAAAGCCGGCGATAAAAATGAAATCGTTTTTATTCCAGACCTTATTCTAATAGATTTTGGGAGAAGTGAAATCATCAATATAGAAGGTAAAAAATACAATTTCCGCGAACAAGGCATAAAAGATTTAGATAATTATGAACCAGTTGAAAAAAATTATATAAAAAAATATTACCCAAAATTTTCTATAATAAGAACGGTTGTGCTATACGGAGGAAAAGCAAAAAAACTTATTGAAATTCAAATTGGATTTTTACTAAATAAAGATGGTGATTTAATATTGGGCATAAAAGCACCCAAGTTATTTGAAGAAGCAATCAAAAATTTATTAGATTTTTGGAGTTAAACGGCATGTGTCAAAATTCTAAAATTTTCATCAAATCACCACTAAATTATATTGGAGGAAAATATAAAATCCTTGACCAGATTGTTCCATTATTCCCAAAAAAAATAAATTGTTTTATAGATTTATTCGCCGGCGGGGGAAATGTTGGCATCAATGTTAATGCGAAGAAAGTAATTTTAAATGACAACCTTGTTTATCTAGTAGATTTTTATAAGACTTTGCAAAAAAAATCTGAAAAATCTGTTTTTAGCCATATTTATGAACAAATCCAAAAATTTAAGTTATCTGCTACAAATGAAGACGGGTATAAGTTATTAAGAAAACATTATAATAAAACGAAAGACCCGATTGATTTATTTATTTTAATATCTTATTCCTTCAATCACCAAATACGTTTTAATAATGAACAAGAATTCAATAACCCTTTTGGGAAAAACCGTAGTTGCTATAATAATTCCATAGAAACAAATTTACGAGCTTTTATACAAAGAATCAAAGATTCTAACATACAATTATATTCTCAAGATTTCAGAAAATTTGACTTATCTTTTTTAGGAGAAGAAGATTTTGTATATTGCGACCCACCATACTTAATTACAACAGGAACATATAATGATGGGAAACGCGGTTTTACAGGATGGAGCGAGCAAGAAGAAATTGAACTTTTAGATAGGTTAAATTATCTTAATCAACATAATGTTAAATTTGCTTTATCTAATGTCTTAACCCATAAAGGAAAAACGAACAAGATACTTCAACACTGGATTAAAGAGCATGAAAATTTAGTTGTTAATAAAATACACAAAGATTACCTTAATTCTAATTACCATTCAAAAAAAGAGGATTCTTTTATAACAACAGAAGTTTTAATTACAAACTATAAACCAATTTACTATAATTTATTTAATGGGCTTAGTTTATTTGAAGGAAAGGACAATGAGATTTATTGGGAACAAGCAAAATTTGCTTGAGCAGATTTATTTAGAGTTATCAAAAAAACAAATAACGGGCGAATCTTTTTTTGATTTTTTTTCCGGCACATCTAGTGTTGCAAAATTTTTTAAAAAGAAAAATTTTAAAATATTTTCATCTGATCTACTTTATTTTTCATATTGCTTACAAGAAGCTTATGTGGAAAATAACAATGTTCCAAAATTCACAAAATTATTAAATAAAATAACAACAAAAAATAAAAGTTTATTTGATTCAGAACTAAATAAAGTGTTAGATTATTTAAACGATACAAAAACAATAGAAGGATTTATATATAAAAACTATTCTGTTGGAGGCACTCAATCTTTATCAAAACCAAGGATGTACCTATCAGA
The DNA here is from genome assembly GCA_964514455.1 of uncultured Bacteroidales bacterium. Taxonomy (GTDB): domain Bacteria; phylum Pseudomonadota; class Alphaproteobacteria; order Rs-D84; family Rs-D84; genus CAZEWI01. Next base: position 4,816 of record CAZEWI010000019.1, read on the forward strand.
TAACAATGCAAAAAAAATAGATGCGATAAGACAAAAAATAGAACAATGGAATACTGAAAAATTATTAACAAAGAATGAATATTTTATATTGATTACTTGCCTTATTGAAAGCGTTTCTTTTTACACAAATGTTGCAGGTGTCTATGCCGCTTTTCAAAAAAAATGGGATCCACGGGCATTAAAAGATTTTATCATAAAACCAATAGAACTTATATATAATGAAAAAGAAAATCATTGTTATTTTGGTAATAGTATGAACTTAATAAAAGATATTGATGTAGATATATTATATCTCGACCCTCCTTATAATGAAAGACAGTATGCCCCTAACTATCATTTATTAGAAACTATTGCTAAATACGATGATCCTGAAATTCATGGAATTACGGGGATTAGATCTTATGACAATCAAAAATCAACCTTTTGCAATAAAATCACAGCACTTGAAGATCTAGAAAAAATAGTAAAAAACGCAAAATATAAATACCTATTACTTAGTTATAACACCGAAGGTATAATGCCAGAACAAGACATTAAAAATATTTTAAAAAAATATGGCAAATTGGATTTGATTGAATTTAAATATTTACGTTTTAAAAGTAATAATAATGGAGAAAGTAAGACAAAAAAACATATAAATGAACAACTTTACATTCTAAAACATTTTTAACCTGTCTAATTTTTACGGTTTTTATTCGTGCCTCTGCAATCGGTCTGCACCCAGATCCAAATTCAGGCGCTAATTAAGGATCAAACCGCGAGGTTCAGAGATTTCTGAACCCCGTTTTTTATTCCAAAATGGCTACATATTTCAAACATCTAAACACACATTTTTTTACATATTCAACCAAATTTTTTCTAATCTTTATACCATTGACTTTTTCTATTTTTAGAATATATACTTAACACAAATTAAATAACTCTCAAAAAAGGAACTCCTAATGAACCAACTCACTTTCGCAATCCAAGAAATTGAAAAAAATGCCAACCTATCTGAAGATCAATGTAATTTCATAAAAACAGAAATGGACAAACACGAACAGAGAATGGAAAAACTTTTTCCAAATTATGATTTATTCATAACAGGGACAGGACAAAGTTATGGACTAAAAATAGAATCTAATATAATAAATACATTTAATGATATTATTAAACATTCTGAAGACTCAAGTTATGACGCAGATGCAAATTCTGGAGATAAAATAGAAATAAAATCAGTGAAAGCATTAAAAGGGAACTCTAAAGAATACATCGGAACAAGAATTTTAAACCTAAACGAAAAAACAAAAATTCATATATCTAGTTCTTTTCAGCAGGTAAAACCAAGCGAATGCGACTGGTTTTTATTTCATATACTATATGGAAATGCAGAAAGAATTTTTCTTGTCCCTTCAAAAATGATAAGTAAAACACCAAAATTAGGAAATTGTGAAACTGGTAAAATTTTGCTATCAGCACAGCATAGAAGCCATCAAACCGAGGGGCAAGTCAATATAGGTCAAATTTTATCTAGAGCCGAATATTTTGAAATATGTTGCGATTATTCCTGTAATAAAATAAACGCCTACTCTTTTGAATCCTTCAAAAAAGACATTGAATATCGCATGAATAAAATAAATTGGATTTTACCAAATTAAAATTTAGCTCTGACTGATTTCGGAACAAACTCAACAGGGATAGCAAAATAGAAACGCTTGTTATCCTTTTTTTTCCTTTTATACCAATCTGTTTTAGCAATATAAATTATATAATTAAACACTTCTGAAAAAGGCTCATCTGTATTGTTCCTCCACCAGTCCTTAAAATAATCGGTTAAATTATCCTCAAGACCATCAACAGGAACAGTTCTATTGGCACCAGGAGAAACATTTCTATTAATATCAAAATTACAAAAACCAAAATAATCTGTTGAACTATGTGAAGGATTACCAGTAAAATAAAAAGATTTACAAGGGTGAGGATTTATTTCATAAACAAAATTTTTATTTTTTTTCAATTTTTCACATCTAAAATAAAACCGCGTTCCTCCTCTAACATTTATTTCTTTATAATTATTTTCATTTAAAAATTCATCTAAAATATGTTTTTCTTGAATATTTTTAATATAAGACAAAATAATCTCCAATTTTTTTTGAACAGCTTTTGAACTTCGGTCTTGCTTAAATATTTTGAGATGGAATTCATTTTTGTATTGTAATTTTTTATACAAAGAATCTATATTTATATCATTATCATCAATTATACTATATAAACGTTTCATAAAATCTTGTTTTCCTTCATTAGAAACAGATAATAATAAACTTTCACAAGGAACAGACCCTAAATAGGTTTGTTTAAATATTTTTTGAAAAGGAATTGAATCGTCATCCTTTAAACACAAATACTTATCCAAATCTACATTTTGGCCATCAACAAGAACCTTTGTTTGAATCGTATTTTCAGAAACTGCTCGTTTTGGATTGAACAAAGATACAGGTAAAATTTCTTTTTTCAATTTCAAAGATAGACAAACAAGATCTTGTGCCACCCCATCAAATTGAGAACCTTCTATTGACGCGATATTGATAAAATAGCACTGTTCTTTCAAAAACAATTTAAATCTATTAAAAAATTTAGAATTGTTTTTTAAAATAGACATTGGTATTATGTAGTGTATCTCCCCATCAACTTTATTTTTACGAATAACGTCTATTGTGTGCAAAATAAAAAAGACTGCCTCTTCCCTAATTCCCGGAACATCATATTTTTTTGTAAGATTCAATACAAATTTTTTATGAGTTGTCAAAGAATACGCTGGTGTCCTATATGGAGGATTTCCTACAAATATCATTTTTTTATTTGTTTTTATAGAAAAATCATAAAAATTTTTATTTAACAATGTTGTAGTATCGCTTGATAAGCAATCATCAAAAATTTCACTATCTAACTCAATTCCTATTTTTTCATTGGGTATTTCAGACAGAACTCTTAAAAAATTACCGGTTCCAAAAGAAGGTTCTATAACTAAAGAATCACCAGAAAAATCTATATTAGAAACTATTTTTTTACACACATTGATAGAAGTAAAAAACTGTCCTAAAATATACTTTTTGTCTTGTGTATTCTTATTTTCTATCATAGCTCTTGTCCCTTAAAATTCAAAATTATTTTGCAAGATAAAAAATAAAAAGTCCAGTAATTTCTTTTTATTTACGAGTATTTTTTAGCCAATTTCTGAGTTTTTTAAGCTTTCTGATTACTCTCTATCCACTTATTTACATCGGATAAACGGTAGCGAATAAGTTTTTCTGTCAGTTGAACCCAAGTCGGTCCTTCCCCGCACAACCGACAATGATATAAAAAATCTTCTGAAATACATAAATATTCTGCTGTTTGTTTAGCCATTAAAAGCCTAGTTGGACTTTTGTTTAATTTAGTCATAGTTATACTCCTTTGGTTGTCTAAAAAGAGCATAACTTTCAGTTATAGAAATGTCGCTACAAGAAATTACAAAAATTTACAAGAATCTCCCGCATTTTATCGGTTTTTGACTGATTTTTCTTGATTTTATATAATTAAAATCCATATAATCAAGATAACAAAGGATTTAAATGAATACTATTAACTCAGACAATCTTATTGCGTTAGTAAAACCAGTTCCTCATATAGACTGGTTAAATGTTAGCGTACTTTTCATATCTGTATTTTTAGCAGCCTATTTAGCATATCGTTTTAACCAAAAACACGAAAAAAATAAAATAAAGCAACAAATTTCAAACGATTACAGTATATTATCTCATCAAATAGTTTTTCTTTTATATAACTTACTAGATTATAAAAAGCAATGTCTTGACAGAATAAAAGACGCTTATGAAAAGAATGACAAAAATATACCAAACTTATATATTTTAATGTCATCAAAAATGTCTTTTCATATAGATTTAGATAAATATTTTTTTATGACTGCCTACAACAGATGTTTTCTAACAGAATTTCAAGAAATTCAAAAAACAAGTGAATTCTTACAATCGGTTATTCAAGCATATAATCAAAACTTAACTCAAGCAAATATGTACGAAACATCAAAACAAATCTTCTTTAAATTTTATAAAGATTATGAACTTTTTTGTATTAAAACATACTATATAAACAAACAATTTAGTAAGTGTTATGAAAAGTTTTTTAATATATTTTATCTTGAAAACCTTCAAGATACATTTAAAAAAGATGTGGATATAACTAAATATATTCCAGATGCACTAAAGAATAAGGATTTTATTGAGTGGGAAAAAGGATTTGATAAATACTGGCAGAACAAACAAAATTTTTGGCATTGGATTGCTTTGCAACGGCATAAAATAAAGTGTAAAGTTAAATTTATATACATTTTCTTTTCAATTCCTAAAGGTAAAAAATTATGAATAATAGTTAGTCATTTGATAATGATAAATTGTTTGAACTAGTGCGCATTGGACGCAAGCATGGAACTAGTTGCCGATACACAGGCGATAAATATGACAAAAGTCGGTGAAATACAAGAAATCTATAACAGTCGCGGTGAAACAATCAGCATCCAAATAACCGCAGTGCGAAAATGTCGTTTTTGCGATATTGATAGTGCATGGGCACACACAGAAGGCGAAGGAGATTTGACATTGGACTATTGGCGACAGGTTCACACTGAATTTTTCAACAAATACTATTCCGATTTTCAAGAAAGCGACTGGCTAGAATTAAACGAGTTTAATGTTATATAACATCTACTACAATCTCAACAATGCTGAATTTGGGTTGATTTTTTGTATTAAATAGATAGTTAAATGTCAAATAATTATCAATGAATTTTTTACAAGCCACAAATCCCTCTTCGGAGGGATTTTTCATTTACACGAAACAAATTTTTTCCGCCCTGTTGATTTCAATATCAAATTAGTAAGACGAAAATTCACAAAACGAATATACTTGCCATAAAACTTTTTTTATGATAAAATATAAGCATAAATAAATCAAAAGAAAGGATTCAAAAATGGAAATACTGACAAAAAAACAAATACAAGATTTTTTATCAAGACTAAAAAATGATCAAGATGAAATAACCCGTCAAACCATTCAAGACCAAGCCGAAAATATACTGCAAAGATTTATAGATGATGACATAGACATAGAAGAAGATGCCTATAAAATTTTTGCTGATTTTCTAGAAACCTTTGGAACAACGACAAACGAAAACGGAGAAAAAGTTTTAACGGAACTCGGTGCAAAAGCGACAGCAAAATATGAGCAAGCAATAAACAACTTTGAAAATGCAGATAAAGAATATGATTCAAACAGAATATATTCATTAAATGCAGATAGCAATCAAATAAAATTTGATTTAGTTACACTGGGAGTCTATCAAGAGATGGGATTAGTTTCAGAGGAAATAAAAGCATCTGAAAAAACTCCATCAGATATAGCAAAAATAATTGACGAGGTAAAACTAACAGACGAGCAAAAAATTGAATATTCGGCAAAATTTGTAGATACGATTTTAAGCAATAGAGAGTTATTTGAAAGTGTTCCACCATCTATGCTTGCGAATGCATATAGTTTTATAAAAACCGCGATATCAGAAAGTCCAGACGAAGAAACAAAACAAGCCTACACCGAAAGATTTAATTTAATAGCGGAAAGAATTGATTATTTAATAGAAACATTTAATAACCGAGTTGATTTTTATTATGCTGATCCATCAAATATCGCTGACATATATGATGGATACAACAAGATGTGTGACATTCGTCAAAAAGACATTAAAGAAAAAGAAAGATTGGAAGAAATAAAGAATGTAAAAAACAGACTAAATTCATTAATGTCCGAATATGAAGAGATATGGAATTTATCAAAATTAAAACCAGAAAATGCGGAAGAATTAAACAATAGATGGGTTGAGTTAAAACAAAAAATTTCAAAAATAGAATTATCGGAAGAAGTAATTAAAACACTTGCAAATTACAAATTTTTAGACGAAGAAGGAAAAGAAATCCCACAATTTTTAGACGAAGACGGCAAAGAATCCTTAACTTATAAAAAAGGCTACAAAATAAATCCAAAGGGCCGTTTAGCACAAGTAATTTCCCTAGCAAAAAACGATGTTGTAATGCAAAATGTTGGAGATTTAAGCAAATCTGTGAAAGATATGCTTTTAAGTGAAGAATTAGACGAGCAAATGCCATGGACAATTTCTGATATAAGCATTCCGGATCAGATAAAGCAAGGAATTATTCAATCACCCGACAAAATGAATGATGAAGAATATGTGAATAATTTATGGAACGATATAAAAACTAATGGCGGAGAAATAACGGACGATGGTTACCAAGATGCATTAGATGCCTCAGTAAATAAATGTGCAGGATTTTCTAATATTTTAAGCAGAAAAATTGGTTCAGACAAAGAAGTTGTATATAAACCATTTGAAGCAATAGAAGATATTGATAAATTAGCCCGAACAAAATCTGAAAAACAAGGTGCTGAAGGCAGAAAGAAAAAAATAGGTTTTTTCAAAAGGATTGCTAAAAATTTTGGAATGGCTGCAGTAGTATCAGCAGGACTAACTTTTATAGGAAAAGCGACAGGAATTGCATACATCGGAGCCGCAATAGGAAGTGTCATAGGAATAGGTAATATGGCATATCAAGGCTTGAAATGGAGAAAAGAACAAAAGAAGCAAGGAAAACCTCATAAAATAAAAGATTTTTTCAAGAATAAAAGAAACTGGGGTCCTGCAATTGCAAGCGGACTAGGGGTTGCAGCAACTATAAGTATGGCTACGGGAAACCCTGGATTAGCGGCGGCATTTGGTCTTGGCGCAGTAGCAACAGCCAGTGGATCTTCGGCAGCGATGACATATAAAGACGCTATTGCTGCGGGATACACCAAAGGACAAGCAGTTGCTGGTGCAATAGGAGTAGCATCATCTGGATTTCTCGGGGCATTAGCAGGAAATCTAGCAATGAATGGAGTTGTAAATTATGTAAATAATAATACAGACAGCACTTTATTCAAACATGAAACAACCACTACTACTACAACTACAACAAATCAAGAATCCACCCAACGAGTATATAATGACGGAGTCATAGAACACAACGAAAACATTCTAAACAGATGGGAAAATCCAGCACAATTGGACGCAAGGATATCAGGTTTAATGGATCAAGGTTTATCACATGACGATGCAGTTCGTTATTTACTAGCATTTCACGATGCAACCGATCACAACCTCGGAGATGGATACTTTAATTCAATAGGAATGTCAGATTCAGGACTTGAAGCATTAAGGGGCTCAATTTCAGGTAACCAAGTAAATTTAACACCTGAAAGTATTTCGGCCTTTGAGCATTTTAATCCTCATATTTCAGGAACAAATACCGTAGGCTATATTGCTGGGGCTCCAATAGATTATAATTTACCAGCAAATGCGACTTATGATGCTAACGGAGTTTTAATACCTGGGAATGATATATATTCTACTTAT
>CAZEWI010000020.1:0-12025 GCA_964514455.1 uncultured Bacteroidales bacterium
CATTTTTTGCAAAAGAGTATTGGGGAGTTATTGTTTTGGCCTTAATTTCTGTTTTAGTTTTAATAGCAATTTCTATGCCTCTTTGGACCGGAAAATTAAGGACTATATTTGATAGACTTCCTCCTTGGTCTTTTTATAAAATTTTTGTTTCAGTTTCCTGGCTATTATCTTTATCTGCTATGGTTAAGGCTGGAACTATTTTACCTAGGGCAATGAAAGCATTGGCAGATAATTCACCTCCTTATATGGCTAAGGCATTAAACGAAAGTTTGAAACATATCGCAAATGGAGATAATCTTGGAACAGCACTCGCAAATACAGGTCTGGAATTTCCAAACCAAGAATTGATAGGAGATTTAACTATTTATGCTGATATGCAAAACTTTGATACATCATTGGAGCAAATTGCCACCGAGTATCTTGATGACTCGGTTCGTAAAATAGAGTCTATATCAAGTATTCTAAATTCAGTTGGTATTTTGGCTGTCTCTGCGGTTATTGCTTGGGTTGTATTTGGTACTTTTGAAATGCAGGATCAAATTACTTCCTCGTTCTCTTAAAAAACGGATTTTTGGGTTGAAAAATACCTTAAAAAAACTTCAAAAAAAGTCATTTTTTTCTTGCTAAAAATTAAAGATTTTGCTATATTTTTCTATGTGAATAACAAATGAAAAAAGAAAGGAAAAAATATGACTCAAAATAATGAATACTCTGCTGATTCTATTAAAGTTCTTAAAGGTTTAGAGGCCGTAAAAAAGCGTCCTGGAATGTATATTGGTGATGTCGGAGATGGCTCTGGTCTTCATCATATGATTTACGAAGTTGTTGATAATTCTATTGACGAAGTTTTGGCTGGATATGCTGATTTCGTTTATATATCACTAAATCCAGATGGTAGTGCTACTATTCGTGATAATGGTCGTGGTATTCCAACCGGAATAAACAAAGAAACTGGTCGTAGTGCTGCTGAACTTATTATGTGCGAACTCCATGCTGGTGGTAAATTTGATAATAATTCTTATAAGGTTTCAGGTGGTCTCCATGGTGTTGGTGTTTCTGTTGTAAATGCTCTATCAAAATGGTTAAAACTCCGTATTTGGAGAGATGGCTCTGAATATGAAATGGATTTCAAAGAAGGTGCTCCAATTAGAGCTATTAGAAAATTAAATGATAATGCTGGCGACAAGCACGGAACAGAAGTTACTTTCTTGCCTTCAAAAGATACTTTCACTACAACCGATTTTAGTTTTGAAACTCTTGAAACAAGACTCCGTGAGTTATCTTTCTTGAATGCTAATGTCAAAATTATTTTAGAAGATTTAAGAGGAACTGAAAAAAAATCTAAAACTTTCCACAATGAAGGCGGACTTTTAGAATTCGCAAAATTCCTTGATAAATCAAAAGTAGTTCTACATGAAACTCCTATATCTATTATTTCAGAAAAAGACGATGTTCGTGTTGAAGTTGTTTTAGAATGGACTGATAGTTATCATGAAACTTCTTTATGCTTTACAAATAATATTCCTCAAAAAGACGGAGGAACTCACCTTGCTGGATTCCGTGCTGGTCTTACAAGGGCTTTGAATAAATATATTTCTGAAAAAAATACAAAGAAAGAAATTGATTTAACCGGTGAAGATATGAGAGAAGGGCTGACTAATATCATTAGTATTAAAATCCCTGATCCAAAATTTGGTTCTCAAACAAAGGATAAACTTGTTTCTTCGGAAATTCGTCCAATTGTTGAAAACATCGTTTCTGATAATCTATATCAATTTCTTGATGAACATCCAGCAGAAGGTCGTAAAATTATTGATAAAATTTTAGAAGCGGCTTATGCTCGTGAGGCGGCCAGAAAAGCAAGAGATGTTAGTCGTAAAAAAAGCGGTTTAGATCTTGGTGGATTACCTGGAAAACTTGCTTCTTGTCAAGAAAAAGATCCAACTAAAACTGAATTATTTATAGTTGAGGGAGATTCTGCTGGTGGAACTGCTAAACAGGGCAGAGACAGAAGTTTCCAAGCAATTTTGCCTCTTCGTGGAAAAATTCTAAATGTTGAAAAATCCAGATTTGATAAAATGCTCGGTTCTGATACTATCACTAGTTTAATTACAACTCTTGGGGCTGGAATCGGAGCAGGGGAATTTGATATTGAAAAAATTAAATATCACAAAATTATCATTATGACCGATGCTGATGTTGATGGTGCTCATATCTGTACTCTGTTATTGACTTTCTTCTTCCGTCATATGCCAGAAGTTATCAATCACGGCTATTTATATGTTGCTAAGCCACCTCTATATCGTGTTTCAAAAGGTAAAACTCAGACTTATCTTCAAAACGATAAGGAAATGGACGGTTATTTAATAAACTCGGTTATTAGCGATTCAGTTTTGAATGCTAATGGAATTAAAATCACAGGTGAGGACTTAAAAAGAATCTTGAACAACATTATTAGTTTCAAAAATTTATTAAATCCTGTCTTGAATTATATTCCTTTTAAATTCGCAGAAGTTCTAGCCGTATCGGGAGCTTTAAAAAGCAATTTGCCTGAATTATCTAATCGTGATGAAATTCTAAATCATGCGGCAAATCTATTGAATGATATGGAATTGCCTGCTGGTAAAAAATGGAAAGTTATTTGGGAAAATAGTTCTGTCGTTATAGAAAGAACTCTTCGCTCGGTAAAAGAAAAACACATCTTGCCATCAGAAGTCTATGATAACGGAGATCTTCGTTTAATCCAAAATCCAGATACTGATGAACTTATGGAACTTTTCTCAAAGCCTATTGATTTTCAGTTAAAAGATAAAAACTATAAAATTCATACTCCAATCGCTTTGATTGACTTGGTATTTGAATCTGGTAGAACTGGAATCTCAATTTCACGATATAAAGGTCTTGGAGAAATGAATGCAGATCAACTTTGGGAAACAACTATGGACCCAAATCATCGTGCTTTGTTCCAGGTTAAAGTTCAAAATAATGCAGATGCTGACGAAGTGTTTAGTATGCTTATGGGCGATATTGTTGAGCCTAGACGAGACTTTATACAAGAACATGCATTACTTGCAAAGTTAGATATCTAAAAGAAAACGGGGCTTTTGCCTCGCTTTTTTTATTGAAAAATCAAAAAATTATTTTATAATTAAAAACATAATTATATAAAAAGGTTAGATTATGGTTCTAAATATTAGTGAAGAAATTATTGGAGAAAGAATTATTATTAAAAAGCCAGAAGTAAATTTTGCTTTGGCAAAAGAAATGTTTAATTTAATAAAAGAAAGCCAAAATGAATTATTGCCTTGGTTGGATTGGCCTGTTTATTATAGCAAGCCAGAGCAATATCTCATTTATATGAACGATAAAAATAATGAGTGGGAAAAACAATCATCTTTTACATTTATTATTTTTAATAAAGAAACAAATCAGCCTATGGGCAGTTGTAGTTTGATTACATTATCTGATTTTGTAATGGAAATAGGTTATTGGCTTGGAACAAAATTTACTGGCAAAGGATATATTCAAGAAGCAATAAAATTATTAGAACTAGAATTTTTGAAAAATCCAGAGTTAGAAAGACTTCAAGTTGTTTGTGAGGCAGAGAATAAAAGGTCTAAAAATACTATTGAAAAAGCAGGGTATATCTTTGAAGGAACTTTAAGATGTCGTGATATAAATAAAGAACTGGGTAGAAAAGGAAACGATTGTTATTTTTCTAAAATTCGTAGCGATTTTAAGCAAAGATAATTTAATTCTTGATTTTTGGGAAAGATAGATATAAAATGTAATTCTAAATGCGATGATTTGGAAAACACCAAGGAGCAGAGGGAAGAAAGGCCTAGGCTGATTAGAACCCTACGATTTGAGCCCGTTATAACTCTAAATTGAGAAAAGTTTGGCATTACCAAACATAATAAAACCATTGGTGGCACCGCGTTACTAACGCCCTTTGGAAAAAGATTGAAAAACAAAAGAGGTGTCTGAAATGAATAAAAACGAATTTAGAACTCATACTTGTGGCGAGTTATCTAAAAAACAAATCGGAGAATCTGTTATTCTCTCCGGCTGGATTCAAAAAAAACGAGATCATGGGTCTCTCCTATTTGTTGATTTACGAGATCACTATGGAATTACTCAATGTGTTGTTGATTTAACTAATGAAACTCTTTCAGGAATTGAAAAAATTCACCCTGAGTCAGTTATTACGATTTACGGAAAAGTCGTTGAAAGAAGTGCTGAAACTAAAAATCCAAAACTTGCAACTGGTGATATTGAAGTCGTTGTTGATTCTTATAAAGTTCTATCTGAAGCAGAGATTCTTCCTTTTCAAGTCGTCGGAGATGATTCTGCTCCCGAGGATTTAAGATTAAAATATCGCTTTGTAGATTTGCGTCGCGAAAGAATGCAAAAAAATATGGAAACAAGAAGTGCTTTTATTCGTGCTATCCGTGAAAAAATGTGGAGTCTTGGTTTTATGGAATTTCAAACTCCTATTTTAACGGCTTCTAGTCCAGAAGGTGCCAGAGATTACCTTGTTCCTAGCCGCCTAAATCATGGTGAGTTTTATGCTTTGCCTCAAGCACCTCAAGTTTTTAAGCAACTTATTATGGTTTCTGGTTTTGATAAATACTTTCAAGTTGCTCCTTGTTTTCGTGATGAAGATTTAAGAGCAGACAGATTGATTGAGTTCTATCAACTGGATATGGAAATGTCTTTTGTTACTCAGGACGATGTTTTAGCAACTTGTGAGCGGATTGTTCCTGTTTTAATGCAAGAGTTCTGTCCCGATAAAAAAGTCTCTCCTGATATTCCTAGAATCCCTTATCGCGAATCTATGGATAAATACGGAAGTGATAAGCCTGATTTAAGAAATCCTATTATCTTGAAAAATGTTACAGAAGTTTTTGCCGGTAGTGGATTTTCTATTTTTGCTAATGCTATTGCGGAAGGTGCTATTGTTAAAGCAATTCCTGCTCCAAAAACAGCAGATAAACCAAGATCCTGGTTTGATAAAATGGGCGAATTTGCAAAAGAACAGGGACTTAAAGGGCTTGGCTATATTCAATTTGGCGAAGAAGTTAAAGGTCCTATCGCTAAAGTTTTAACCGAATCAGAAATTGCTAAAATTCGCGAAATTACAGGTGTGGAAAAGGGCGATTCAGTATTCTTTGTTTGTGAAAAGAAAGATGTTGCAGAAAAGGCTTCTGGAAAAATCAGAATTAAATTAGGTGAAGATTTAGAATTGATAAATCAAAATGAATTAAAATTCTGCTGGATTGTTGATTTTCCTTTCTTTGAAAAAGACGAAGAAACAGATGCAATTTTATTCTCTCATAATCCTTTCTCTATGCCTCAAGGCGGAATGGACGCTTTGATGAATAAAAATCCAACTGATATTCTTGCCTTTCAATACGATATGGTATTAAACGGAAATGAAATTCTATCTGGTGGGGTTAGAAACTATAATCCAGATATTTTACTTAAAGCATTTGAAATTACTGGTTATGGAGAAGACGAAATCAAGAGAAAATTTGCTGGAACATATAATGCTTTCCATTATGGTGCTCCTCCTCATGCTGGTTGTGCTTTTGGAATTGATAGATTAGTATGGATTATCACAGGAGCAGAAAATCTTCGTGAATGTGTTTTATTCCCTACGAATCAGAAAGGACAAGATTTAATGCTTGGTGCTCCGTCCGAAGTTACAGAACAGCAACTTCGCGATGTTCATATTTCAATCAGAAAGAAAATGTAAAAAACAACGGGGCATTCGCCTCGTTTTAATCTATTCCTCTATCAAAAAATCGTCTTAAATTATTCGCTTTATCATGAGAATAAGAAGGAAGAGATTTTTGAAATTGATTATTTTTATACACTTCTACATTTTGAAATTTATAAAAGTTTTTATAATTTTTATCATAAAATATAAAATTATAATTTCCATCAACTAATAAACATCCTGCAGTAGAAATTTCAAAGTCTCCATAAGAATTAAAACGTTTTTTTGCTTCTTCAACAAGATTTTTAACAGTGTCTGAAAATTCAACATAACCTTTCAAATCTCCAAAAGAAAAATTATTATAATTTTCCGGATATCCAATTTTTGGATGTGTGTGGCCTATAAAAATTACACCACTTTTTTTATTTTTAACAGATTCATTTATAAAATTTTCAATAGCCTTAGTTTGTTCTTGATTATATTCTGCTACGAATGATTGTTGATTTTCAGTATTAACTATTAGATCACCTATAATATCAACTTGATTTGAAATACCCTCTCTGCCAAATAAAACAAATCCGATTTCATTGTTGTTTTTTGCATAATTATTTATCTCATCTGTTAGTTCCGATGTAACAAAAGGAATTTTTATTTTACTATTAGGCAAATATGGTAAATTTTTAGTTTTTATAGGAGTATTTTCACCATAAACCAAATTAGAATCATCAAAACCTAAAGCATTTTTAGTAATGTTTTTGTATTTTAAATTGCGAACTTTGTTAGTGTCGTAATTTACCATTTATTTCCTCTTTTTATTAAACTTACGGAGGTTTTTGAGAACTTTACATGCATCTTGTTCATAGTCTTGGATTCCATCATTTAAGTTATAAACTTTCAAATTTGTATAGTCCCAATTTGGTGAAATTGATAATGCTTCTTCCTGAGATAAAATATCTGCTTCTTCATCAATATTTAATACTGCTTTATCTCCATATAATATAATACTATTTATGTTTGAGTTATTATTACAATTACGAAGTCCAATTTGTCCATTTGAAAGCAGTACAGTTTGTTTTTGAAGTTTTTTTATACATTTTTCTAGTTTTTTAGGACAAGGTTTGCCATTACCGGATTCAAAACTTGTATCCACAAAATGATTTATATACTGAATATTAGTCAATATAAATACATTAGAACAAAGCAATAATAATCCAACTATGACATTACCAACAGGATTACCTTTTTTGACTGTCAAAAGAATCAAATCAACCATTGCCCAAGTTATTGTAATTATAAATCCAAAAATTGTTAAATCTAAAATTATAAATGCAATTCCTGTTTTTGTTTTTCCTTGCATAAATTTATGAACTCCAAATGCTCCAAAAAAGAAGCAAAACAGAATCAATTTTAAATTACTTAAATCAAATTTAGAACAATTACATTTATCTGTATTTTTATTTATTTTTTTTACCATAACTCTCTCCTATTTTTTATATACCTCAAAAAGAAATGAGGGATTTTATATTTTTATTTTACTGGATTTGCAGGAACTTCATCATGTCTTGCTAATTCAGTTGTTTTTGTTGCAATTAAAGCATCAAGTTTTTTTAGGGCTCTACATGCATCAAGTTCATAATTATAGACATTATTATCCGAATTAGTATAAAGTCTTAAATTATTATAATCCCAGTTTTTAGAAACAGCAGTTGCTTCATCTGGTGTTAGCATATATATTTTTTTATTTACAGCAATAACAATAGTTTTGGAAGCATCATTGCCGTTAAAAACGAATGCTTTTTTAGAAATTTCATCAATACAATTTTGAATTTCTAATTTTTTTTCATCAGAAATTTTAGCAACTTCGTCAGGATTTTTTTTACAAGCAGTCAAGGCTAAAATAGCAACTAAAACTATTGATAATTTTTTCATATTTTTTCCTCTATTATTGATTTTTAGTTGCAAGGAATTCATCAACTCTGGATAATACTTCACATGCATCTTTTTCAAAATTATGTAAAACATCGTCATTATAATAAGACATTAATTTTTCATAATTCCAATTTTTTGAAATTTTTAATGCTTCTTTTTGTGATAATGTATATTCTTTATCGTTATCAACAATAACCATAGATCCAGCATTATCAACAAATGCTTTTTTCCAAAGAACATCAATACATGCTTCTATTTTTGCTTTTTCTTCTGGTGCTACTTCTGCAATATCCATCGGATTTTCACCCTTACATCCGGCGAGCAAAGCAACAGCAACAAGACTTAATGATAATTTTTTCATAATATTTTCCCTTTATTTTATTGGTTAATTTTTAGTTATATTTTTCTATAACCTTTCTATAACACATTATAAGATTTTTTAGGTATAAATACAAGTTATTTATATTAAAAATGAAAATAATTTTTAATATTTTCATTTATATCATTATTTACACGAACCCATACGGACTTAGCATTTTGATCAAGATTAGTTTTCATAAATTGAGGGTCTGTTGGTTCAATTGGAGCACCTTCTTTTGTTGCTGTTAAACAAGGATTTTCATCAGATAACCAAGAAGACAGAACTGTTTCAGTTGCAAAACCAAGCCCCGCCAATGCTAAAAATGATAATCCTCCGGTAAGTGGTGCAAGGGCCGCACCTGTAATTCCTGCCGTGAGTGTTTTATTTATAACTCCAGATTGATTCAATTTTATTGTTGGATCAGACAAATTACCACTAATCTCTAATACATCTAAAACATTTCCAGAAAGACTTATTTTTAGGCCTTTATTTGGTGTGCTTACTAATGAAGCATTCAAAGTCTCTTTTACAAAATCAATCTCTCCAATCCCTAACATATTTACCATATTTGTTTGAACAGCAATTCCTTTCTTTGTTTTTGAAATTCCATCACGAACTTTCAAATTTACAACGGCACACTCAATCTCTTGATTTTTTTCGTCAGAGTTATCTTTAATTATACCAGTAATTTTTGATTGAATATTTGTAAGAAAATCACTACCAAATATATATTTAGTAGCATCAAAAGCAGTTCCGGGTGCTGTTGAATAAACATGAATAGCTCCGTCTATAGATGACATAAATTGTTCCAAGTTCCCACCATTAGCAGTAAAGTAAAACTCAAAATCAGAAGGTAATCCAACTAATGTCTTATAATAATTCATAGAGTTCAAAATTAAACCAGGATAAATATCTCTGCCTCTTGATGTTGAAATAGAAGTAAATCCTGCTTCTTTGGAAATATATCTTGCCCAAACAGCGGTCTCAATATGTCCTTTATAAAAATCATTAGAAGTGGCAAGATTAAATACTCCATCATAAAGACTCGCTTTTAAGGATATATTTGTTGCCTCCATTCTTCTGTACATAATCAATTTTTTTACATCAATTTGAATACCTAAATTGACTAAATCAAAAATATATTCTGAATACATAGGTGTATCTTTGAATGCATTTAATGGCCTATCTGTTGGATCTGGTGTAGGAGGGTAATTTACTCCATATAAACTAGGAAAAACCTCATCTAGACTAATTCTTGTTGATTTTATTTTTAAGCTGATTTCAGGTTTCTTTTTTTTCATATCAATAAAAGCAGTTGCATTCAAATCATTATTTCCAGCATCTATTTTTAATGATTTAATGTCTATATATTTATCGTTTATAACGCCGTTTGATGTTATGTTCATTGGTATTAAAGGAATAATATCATCAATGCCAAAATAAGCCATTTGTTTATCCAAATTTTTCAAATCTAGACTAAATTTATAATCATTTGGGGTTAGTTTTATAGCATCTAGATTTAATTCAGATTTTAGTTGTAAATTCTTATTATAAATTTGAACAAAAAGTGGATAGTTTTTTCCGTCATATTCCATAAGTTTTATAGAAAATGGATACATATTTTCTTTATAATTTATATAACCTCTAGATTGAATAAAATGCTTATTTTTTATAATTGAAAAATAAAGTATATCAGGATTAAATGTTAAATTATCAGTTTTTGTTACATAATTTATTTTTGTATTTATAAATTCAATGGCCCTTATGTGAAAATTTAATTGAAAAGGAAATTGTGAAATTTCATAATTTTTATCAAATGTTTGTTTGTTTTTTGTCGTCTTGGCTTGTATGTTTTTATAGTAAATGTCAGAGTTCTCAAATTTAATTTCCGATATAATAGGATTTCTTTTTATCAAAGACAGTAATTTTATTGTAACAGTTATTCTGTCTGATTTTAATATAAAAGTTTCATTAGTATTTTTTGTTTGTTTTAATACAACATCATTTAAGACTATTTTTGGTTTTAGAGATAATTTCCAAGACATTTTTCCATTTATTTCAACATTTGCACCCAGAGTGGATTCCGCAGTTTTAATAAACTTATCACGAAAAAATTCCATATCCTGTTGAGAAATTGTTATAATTAAAATAGCCAAAAAAATAAAGAATAAAAAAAATACAAGTCTAGTTATTCTAAAAATATGCTTAAATAACCCAGATTTTTTTAACTGGGTATCAACAAATTTTTCTAAATCAGTTTGCTTTTTTCTGAATTTGAATAATTTAGATAGTTTCATAATTTATTCACTCCAAATTCAAGATACGATAATGCTTTTTTCATAAACTCAGGAATAGGGGCTTTAATAGTGATTGTTTTTCCAGATTTTGGTTGTTTAAAAGTCAATTTATAAGACAATAAAAATAGATTTTTAGTTTTTATAATTTCTTTTAATTTTTCAGGAATATCTTTTTCTCCATAGATAGAGTCTCCAATAATAGGAGCATTCAAAACATAAGCACTATGAAGACGAAGTTGATGAGTTCTGCCTGTTTCCAATTTGAATAGCACAAAAGACAAAAGATTCGGAATACTTTCCAAAACAGAGTAATCAGTTATGGATATTTTTGGCTTTTCTCCGGATTTTTTTTCAAAATCTTCTGCGGACTTTTTGTCTTTGAAAACATTACCCTTTGTAATAAAAACTTTTATAATTCCTTCTTTTGGTTTAACATCTCCGTTTAATAGTGCCAAGTATTCTTTTTCAGTTTCCTTTTCCAAAAAACTTTTAGCAAGAACTTGTGCCGATTTCGTATTCTTGGCACATAATATAAGTCCAGATGTTTCCCTGTCTAATCTATGAACTAAAGATACATTATCATTAGGAAATAAAGCCGAAGCCATTTTATCAAGAGATTTTTTGATTCCTGTGCCACCCTGTGTAGCAAGTCCAGCAGGCTTATTAAAAACGACAACATCTTTATCTTCATAGACAATAGATTTTTTTAATTCATCTAAATCTTTTTGAGAAAACTTTGAGCCGTCTTCAGTTTTTACGATTTCCTCTGGCAGATAATTTAGCATCGGAGGGATTCTAATAATATCATTATCATTCAAAACCTCATTACCTTTGACCCTTTTTGAATTTACTCGCAGTTCTCCCGAGCGACAAATCTTAAAAAAAATTTGATTCGTTAAGGTTGGAAAATGATGTTTCATAAATCTATTTAAGCGAGTCCCTGCTTCTGCCGAACTCACAGATAATGGTGTGTTTTTCGTGTCCATAGAGATATTATTACATTTTTTTAACCAAATTGCAAATAATTACTAGACCAAAAAGAAAAAATCTTTTAAGATAAGGATTATGTCGATTCGGAAAATTTTAATTTTTACATTATTTTTAGTTGCTTTCCCATTATCTAGTTGGGGGGTCTTAAAGGTTGATATAGTCGGAGGAAATGCAGAGCCTCTGCCAATTGCAATAATTCCATTTGAAGCAACTACAAAAAGTCTACGAGATGAAGCAAAACTTTTAACAGAAGTTTTTACAAAAGATTTGGAATCTACCGGCTTGTTTCATATAATAGACCCAGAGGCTTTTCCTGAAAAAACAGCATGGGGAGTTATGCCTATGTTTGTTGATTGGAGGGCTTTACATGCTCAGGCATTGGTTCAGGCTAGAGTCAGTTTAGAAGGTAAAGATCAAATCCGTTTAGAATTTTATATGTGGGATGTTGATGCTGGCGAACAAATTGAGGCTCAATCTTTAATTGCTTCTAAAAAAACGATTCGCAGATTGGCTCATATTATGGGCGATGCTATTTATGAAAGACTTACGGGTGAGGGTGGCTATTTTGATACTCAAATTGCATTTATTGCAGAATCTGGTTCTATGAAAAACCGCAGTAAAAGACTGGCAATTATGGATAGTGATGGTTATGGTATGAGATATGCCTCACCAAAAGGAACTTATGTATTAAAGCCTTTCTTTTCTCCTAATATGCAAAAGTTAGTA
>CAZEWI010000021.1:0-3617 GCA_964514455.1 uncultured Bacteroidales bacterium
CTATAAATTGGTGCCCTAAATGTAAAATGGCTCTTACTAACGAAGAGTTAGAGGGTGGAAAATGCGAAAGATGTGGCGGAGATGTCATTCAAAAGAAAAAATATCAATGGACTCTTCGTATGAAAGATTATGCAGAAAAACTTTTAGACGGATTAAACGAAGTTGATTACAGTGATGTGATAAAAACGGCTCAGAAAAATTGGATTGGAAAATCAGTCGGGGCAGAAATCGTATTCAAATTATCAAATGGGGAAGAATTAAAAGTCTTTACTACTCGTCCAGACACTTTGTTCGGGGTTAGTTTTATGGTTATAGCACCAGAGCATTCTCTAACAGAATCTGATTTAATTACGAATAAGAATGAAGTAAAAGATTATAAAGTTTATGCGAATAAAAAGACTGAACTTGCCAGAATGGAGAACAAGGAAAAAACAGGAGTAAAACTAAATGGAATAGTCGCAATAAATCCTGTAAATAATAAAGAGATTCCAATTTTTATATCGGATTATGTAATGATGGGTTATGGAGAAGGTGCAATTATGGCTGTTCCTGCTCACGATGACAGAGATTATGAATTTGCTAAAAAATTTGGTTGCGAAATTATCCCTGTAATTTCTGGTGGTGATATTTCAAAAGAAGCCTACACTGGCGACGGCGAGCATATCAATTCTGATTTCTTAAATGGAATGAATAAATCAGATACAATAAATAAAATTATAGAAGTTGCATCAGAAAAACATTTTGGTGAAAAAAAGATAGAATACAAACTTCGCGATTGGTTATTTTCCAGACAGAGATATTGGGGCGAGCCTGTTCCTATGGTATATTGTGAAAAATGCGGCTGGCAACCATTATCTGAAAGTGAATTACCTTTAACATTACCAGATATTGATGATTATTTACCAACAGATGACGGGGAAGCACCTTTGGCAAAAGCAAAAGATTGGGTAAATACAACATGTCCAAAATGTGGAGGCCATGCGACCAGAGAAACTGATACTATGCCAAATTGGGCAGGCTCATCATGGTATTTTTTAAGATATACAGATTCAAAAAATGATAAAGAGTTTGCCTCAATGGAAGCAATGAAATATTGGGGACAAGTTGATTTATATCTTGGTGGAAATGAACATACTACAAGACATTTATTATATGCGAGATTTTGGAATAGAGTATTATTTGATTTAGGTTTAGTTCCTAATGCAGAACCATTCAAGAGCAGAATATCACAAGGACTTATTTTAGCAGAAGACGGAACAAAAATGTCAAAATCCAAGGGAAATGTTGTAAATCCAGACGATATTATAAACGAATATGGCACAGATGTTTTAAGAGTTTATGAAATGTTTATTGCTCCTTTTTCGGAAAGTGTTGCATGGGATACTTCCAGCATAATCGGAGTTGCTAGATTTATAAATAAAGTTGCGGGATTATTTGATAAACTTGAAAATCGTCCAATGAATGAGATAGAAACACGGGCAATAAATCAGTGTATTCTTGAAGTCAGTGAAAGATTTGATTTAATGAAGTTTAATACTATTGTATCTGCTTATATGGAATGCCTGAATAAGATTTCAAAACAAGAAACAATAGCGAAAGAATTTTTAGAGATATTTGTTAAATTATTAAATCCATTTGCTCCGCATTTATCGGAAGAAATTTGGGAA
This sequence comes from uncultured Bacteroidales bacterium, assembly GCA_964514455.1. GTDB lineage: Bacteria > Pseudomonadota > Alphaproteobacteria > Rs-D84 > Rs-D84 > CAZEWI01. Next base: position 1,668 of record CAZEWI010000021.1, read on the forward strand.
AAGTTGGGACATTCTGAAATGTTAGTATTTGAAAAATGGCCAGTTGCGGATAAATCAAAATTAGTTGAAAACGAATCGACTATATCAATTTCAGTAAATGGCAAACGCCGCGGAGAAGTTGTCGTTACTTTGAATTCGGACGAAGATTCAGTCCGCGAACTTGCAAAGCCGATAGTGGAAAAATATCTAACAGGAGAAATTATGCAAATAATTTTTGTTAAAAATAAACTCATAAACTTTGTGGTGAAACAATGAAAAAAATAATATTGTTTTTAGTTTTATTTTTGACAGCATGCGGATTCCATCCAATGTATAGTTATGATTCGTCCGAAAATATTCAGACTAAAACGGAAAGCATATTTGTAAAACCAATCGTTGGAGTTTATGGAATAGAAATGAGGAATTATCTCCGCACTTTGCTAAATCCATACGGAGACCCAAAGACGAATAAATACGAGTTGATTGTAAATCTTCACACAAATGAGATTTATAAAGGCATTCAAAAAACTGGTGATGCTACTTGGATAGATATTCAAGTCTATGCCGATTACGAGTTAAAAAATCTTGAAACGAAAGAAGTTTTATTCAAAGGAAACGATTCGGCATCAGAGTCTTACCCCGTGGTTCAAGATTTGATAGCGGCGACATCGTCCAAAGAGACCGCAACCAGAAATGCGATTAGAGTTTTATCAGAAAATATAGGAATTAAAGTTCAGGCGATTATGGAAAATGAAGTGGAAAATAAGTGATTTGAATAATTGTATAAAAGGCAAAGGAAATAATTGTCCTTCTGTTTTGATATATGGCCAAGATATCGGACAGGTTGATGAATTAGCGGGTCGTTTAAGTTCTGCGATAGCATCAGAGCCTACAAATGTATCTAGTTATGTAGCAAATGAATTCAAAGACAAAGCGGAAGAGATTTATACTTTTGCGACATCATCATCGTTGCTAGGTGGTCGCCGAGTAATAGTATTAAAAGATGTTGATGATTCTGACGGGGATTTTGTTTGTGATTTAGTCCAGAAATCATCACTTGACGCTTTTGTGATAGTAAAGGCATACGATTCATTAAAAACAAAAACCAGCGGAGGAAAACTTCGCGGACTTTACGAAGACTCTGATAGGCTGGCGGTTTTTTCTTGTTATTTTGATGACGGAAATAATTTTGCAACTTTAATAAAAGATGCATTTTATTCTTACGGAATAAAAGACATAGAAAATGATGCGATAAATTATATGATAAGTTTTTTAGGCGAAGACCGAGGAATGACCCGTTCTTATATTGAAAAAATAGCATTATTTGTAAATGACAAAAAAAAAGTTACATTATCAGATGTTGAAAAATGCTTAGGCGATTCAGGCAATAGTTCCACCGAAGATTTTCTTCACTTTTTATTTTCAGGACAAATAGTCTCTATGCAAAGAATCTTAGACAGAATTATAGCAAACAATCCAAATTGTGAAATAGAATTGACCAGAAAAATGATAAGCCACTTAAAGCAAAAATTGCTAATACCGATTTCTGAAAAAGTCAATGTTTATAACTATGTCACACATAACATATTTTGGAAATACGAGCAGGTATATAAAAATGAGTTGCTAATATGGAGCGAATCGGAATTATTACAAATGTTAGATAAACTAACAGCATTGGAAATGAACTTAAAAACGACAGGGATTCCAACGAAAACATTTTTTTCAGACTTTTGTTTGAAAATGTGCTTATACGTCCTTAAATTGTCAAAAAAACAAAAGAGGTCTTAAAATGTTATCAAGTGTATATCCACCAAAAGAATTCAAAAAAATTATAAAAGCCAGCGATTTAGTCGCAAGGACATTGGACTATATCACACCTTATGTAGTGGAAGGGGTCAGCACAGAATATCTTGACGATTTAATTGGAGATTATATCAAGCAACTTGGTGGTCGTTCTGCATGCTTGGGTTA
>CAZEWI010000021.1:3627-9169 GCA_964514455.1 uncultured Bacteroidales bacterium
GGTTATGAGGGTTATCCAAAAAATGCCTGTATATCATTAAACAATGTAATTTGCCACGGAATACCATCAAAAAATACGATATTAAAATCTGGAGACATATTGAATATAGACATAACGATTGAATATAAAGGCTTTTTTGGAGACGCTTCCAGAATGTATTCAATTGGCAAAATTTCAGATAAAGCAAGAGAATTGATAACTACGACTTATGATTGTCTAATGACAGCGGTATCAATTTGTGGGCCGGATGTTCCATTATCTGAAATCGGGCGAGTAATTGAAAAGATTGCAGATAAACATAAGTTCGGAGTAGTTCGTGATTTTGTAGGCCATGGAATTGGGAAAATGATGCATAGCGACCCTCATATTTTACATTATTATGACAAGGAATATGATAAAATTAAAATGCAACCAGGAATGGTATTTACAATAGAGCCTATGATAAATACAGGGACTTATGATTATAAAATTTTGGACGATGGTTGGACAGCAATCACAGCAGACGGGGGCTTGTCGGCTCAATGGGAACACACACTTGGTATAACAGAAGACGGAGTTATGATATTTACAGAGAAGCAACACGAGGCAGGCTTTGGTTGTGAATAAAACTTCTGATATTTATAAAGGACATAGGGCCAGATTAAAAGACAAATTTCTAGATGGAGTAAAATTGTCTGATTATGAATTGTTGGAATTATTGCTGACTTATGCTTTGCCAAGAATAGACACAAAACCAATAGCAAAAGATTTAATAAAGCGATTCGGTGGTTTAAGAAATATAATTCATGCGAATAAAGAAGATTTGTTATCTATATCTGGAATAAAGGAGCATTCAGCAGTTTTAATTAAAACGATTGATTCAATAATGAAGTTATCTTTAATAGAGGACTTAAAAGAAAATCCAATTTTTGAAAAACAAGAAAGATTATACGATTATTTAAGAATGTTATTTTTTGATAAAAAATCGGAAGAATTTCACGTCTTATATTTAGATAATAGAATGCAACTGATATTGGACGATTGCCATACAGTTGGAACAATAAATTGGGCGACGATATATCCAAGAGAGATTACCAAGAAAGCCTTAAATCTTGGAGCAACAAATTTAATCCTAGCACATAATCACCCGTCAATAAATACATCTTTTTCAAAAGAAGATATTGAAATCACAATAGAATTGAGAGAAGCCCTTAAACATCAAGATATTGAATTATTGGATCATTTATTAGTATCGGGAACAACAGTATATTCTGCAAAAGAACTATATTTACTAAAATAAATTTTATTTAGATTTTTTATCAATATACTTATTTAATAATGCAAGAAATCCCTGTTTATAAGAATGATTATTTAGTTCTAAAAATGTTTTACAAGGCTTACACTCAACAACATATTTGGTTTTTGATGTTTCTTCTTGAATAACTTGATTATAAGCAAGAGTATATTTTTGTTCATATTTGTCAGGATTTTTAGTTTTTAAGTAATATCTTAAATCTTTCAAGGAAATAGGGAATATAGACTTTTTTAAGACTTTTAACTTAAAGAAAAATTCATCAAATTTTCCATATTTTTGAGCGATTCCTAACTCTGTAGGAGTAGCAAATTTTTTAGTAGAAACATTATCAAGGCTATTTAAGAAAGAAGTAACACACAAAGGCTTTACACTTTCATCAAATTTATTAAATTGAATAATAGCATTAGGACAATCATCAAAGAACATACAATAATCATTTTTACAAGAAGATTTTTTAGGATTAGAGAATTGTTTTCTAACTGTAATTTTAATACCTTCAAAATTATGTTCTTCTTTATCGTAGTCTTCTTTATTTTTTTCTGTTTTAGTATCACTTTCAACTCTTTTAACATAATCATCAATGGATTCAGGTTTTATGACTGAATTTGCGATAAATCCAAAACCTCTCTTATCGGAGAGCCAGAAAAGATAATCAGGATTTTTGAAAGTGTTTTTCAACCTAGTCATTTCTATAAGGGTAGAATCAATCAACTGATTAAAAATTTTATAAACATAATCATCACGAGATGAAGAATTATTACCGTACTTTAAGAAAGAGTCTTCTAAAATAGTTTTATAGCAAACTTGAATCATCTCAGAAAAGTATTTGAAAAAAGTCACAAATTCATTTTTATCAACAATTACATCAGAAATCCCATCAAAAGCCTTTGATATTACAGAATTAAAAGTTTTTTTGTCCATATAATTACTCCATTTATAGTAATAATATAATATAAAATAAAAATCTAAATTGTCAAGTTTTTTTACATTTCATCAGGAATACCGATTCCGAGTAAACCGATGGCAGTGTCCAAAATAATTTTTGATTTTTGAATTAAATCCAGCCTAAAAGCGAACAGATTATTAGGAATATCATCTCGGAGGACGGGAGAATTATGATAAAATAGGTTTATTTTAGTAGCTACATCATAAATATAATTTGCCAAAACATCAGGAGCGATATTATCAAAAGCCCTATAAATTGTTTTTTGAAAATTCAAAATTGTCAGCATTAAATCCCTTTCATAGATTGATATTTTTCCGTCCCAAGAATCAGAATTTTGTTGATATGGCTGATTTGTAGCCCTTTTTAATATAGAGTTCAGGCGAACAGAAGTATATAAAATATAAGGGCCTGTTCTACCTTCAAAACTAGTCAAAGAATCTAAATCAAAGATGTAATTTGATTTTACTTCGTGAATTAAATCGTTAAATTTCAAAGCCGAGACAGCGATTTTATGAATTGTGTCTTTATCAAGATTTTTTCCTGCTTCATCAACACGAGTTTGAACGGCCTCATCAACCATTTGAATAATACCTTGTAGGCTAGGAACATTGCCATCTCTGGTAGCAAAAGGCTTTCCATTAGCACCATTGATAGAACCAAAAGCACAATGTTTTAATTTATCAGTAGAAATTAAACCTATTTTTTCAGCAACACGGAATACTTGATTAAAATGAAGAGATTGACGAGCATCGGTAAAATACCAAATAAAATCAGGATTATCATTTTTAATTCTGAAATAAATAGCACCTAAATCGGAAGCCTGATAAGTCTGCCCGCTGCGAGAGTTTTCAAAAATCAATGGAGGCATAGGAGCAGTATCTTCATCTGTGGCGACCTCAACAATCATAGCACCATCATCTTTTCTTAAAAGATGTTTTTTATTCAATAATTTTTCAACTTCTGGAACATACTTACTGGCATTTTTTTCGCCATACCAATAAGTAAAATCAAGCAGATTCAAAGACTCTAAAACCTTTTCCATCTCGGCCAAAGATATTTTAAGAAACTTATTATAAAGAGCATTATAAGCAAGATGACCGGACTGAAAATCAGCAGTGATTTTTCTAGCCCTTTCCATAAATTCAGGATTTTCCTTTGCGAGAACATTTCCATTTGGATAAAATGCATCTAACTCTTCTGGCCGAATTATACAATCCGAAGTATCCATATTCTCATTAAAATCAGGCTTAAAATAAGGCCAATCAGGGTGAATAGTCTCAATATAAGCAATAACAATTCCCATAGGACGACCAAAATCTCCAATATGATTATAAGAAATAACCTTATGACCGATAAAACCCGATATTCTGTTCATAGTATCTCCAACAATAGAAGTCCGAAGATGCCCGATGTGAAGAGCCTTTGCAACATTGTAAGCCCCATAATCCATATCAATAGTCAAAGGTTTATCAGTCTTTTTGAAATTGATTTTGTTATTTTTAATAAATTTTTCAAGAGCCTTTTGAATAAACTCATCACTGATTTTTACATTTATAAAACCAGGGCCTGCAACCGAGACTTCGCTAAATTCGGAGTGTTTTTTTATTTCTTCAATGATTTTATTTGCCAAATCCACAGGCTTCATTTTTAACGCAGGGGCTAATTTCATAGCATCATTAGATTGAAAATCAGATAAATCAGGGCGATTAGAAATCTGAAAAGTCAAGCCCATTGGCAAGTCTAAACTATCCGAGACATTTTGAAAAATAGGTTTTAATTCAGATAAAATCATAAAGAATCCTTTTATATTAAAGACATTATAACGAGAAATAAATGTCTTTTCAATAAAAAAGACTTGAATTTTGATAAAAACTTGTTAAAATAAGGCTATCAAAAGAACAAAAGGACAGAAAAATGGCAACACCAAAAAGTAAAACTAGCGTTTCAAGAAAAAACACAAGACGCTCACACGACGGATTGAAACCAATGGCATCATGTGTATGCTCAAAATGTGGCGAAAGAAAACGCCCACACCATGTTTGCTCAGCATGTGGTTCTTACGATGGCAAAGAAGTAGTCGCAAAGAAATAAGATTCAGGGGGATTACCCTATGTCTGAAACAAGATATGTATTTGCAATAGACGCGATGGGGGGCGATAAAGCCCCTGTTGCTGTTATTGCTGGCTTGAATCAGTTTTTATTTAGCAATGATTCAGAGGCCGAGGTTCATTTTCGTATATTTGGACAAGAGGCTCAGATATTACCTTTATTAAAAAAATACCCTAGGGTTCAAAGAAATTCTACATTTATACATTGTGCCGATAAAATATCTGGAACTGACAAAGTTCGCGAGGTTATCAGAACGGCTGGCGAGACCAGTATGTATCAAGCAATCAAAGATGTTCGTGTAGGTAATTCAATTGCGATAATTTCAGCAGGTAATACGGGTATTTTAATGGCTTTGTCAAAATTGGCATTGAAAACGATAGATGGGGTATCCAGACCTGCGATTACAACAATACTTCCAGCAGGTTCGGGGACTCAAAAGGTTGTTATACTTGATTTAGGTGCAAATGTTATATGTGATGAAATCAATTTAATAGACTTTTCAATAATGGGCTCGGTATATTCAAAAGTTATGGCAGGAACGAATCGCCCGAAACTAGGATTACTAAACATTGGCGAAGAAGACCAGAAAGGATTAGAAAGTCTTCAAAAATTGAATCATTTATACAAAGAGCATATAGACGAACTCCCATTTGAGTATATAGGCTTCATAGAGGGGACAGACATCAGTAAAGGAATAGTTGATGTAGTTGTAACGGACGGCTTTACAGGAAACATAGTATTAAAAACAATAGAAGGAACGGCAAAACTTTTGACTCGTGCTATAAAAGAAACATTTAAGAAGTCTGCCATGGCCGTAATTTTGTATTTCTTTTTAAGCCATGTATTCAAAAGATTAAAGCAAAAAATGGACCCGCGATCATACGCTGGTGCGATATTTTTGGGGTTAAATGGTTATTCGGTAAAGACACATGGAAATTCAGATGCTTTAACATTTTCAAACGCGATAAGATATGCATTAGAATTGGCTCAGAACGACTTTAACAAGCAAATTCAAGAAAATATAAAATCAGTTGATTTTATAAAGCAGTCATTGCACGAATCTGAATCCGAGCATAAAAATTAAAATCGATACCCAGGGTATATATTTACCTTTCATATTCGCCGCTTCTTTGTCAAAATAGTTTTCAGCGATATTTTCTTTTAGAGTTATTTCTGGAAAAACTTCTGTAAAA
>CAZEWI010000021.1:9179-11950 GCA_964514455.1 uncultured Bacteroidales bacterium
CAATCGCCAAAAAAGTACTGGAGGCATACTTTAATCAGTAAATGATTTAGAATGCTTGACATAGTCTTTGTAAGTTTTTAGAATACAAGAGAAAAGAGGTGGATTTTTATGAGAAATATAACAAGACAAGATTTAGCACAAAAAATAAATGATAACATAGGTCTATCAACATCAGAGGGCTATGATTTAGTTGATTTGATTTTTAATGAGATAAATAGTGCATTATTACGCGGGGAAGAGGTCAAGATTCAGCATTTCGGAACATTCAGAGTTCTTGATAAAAAAGAGCGAATCGGTCGCAATCCAAAAAACGGAGTTGAGTATAAAATTTCTGCCCGTAAAGTCGTAAGTTTCAAGCCTTCAAACACATTAAAAACAAAAATAGACGGCTAAAAATGACAGAGAGTGTTCATTATTCCTCAATTACTGATGTATCAAAGCAACTTGATATTCCCAGTCATATTTTAAGATTTTGGGAAAAGCAATTCAAGGAAATCAAGCCAGTTCAGGGCAAGGGTGGTCGCCGTTATTACAAACAAGACACAGTTCAACTTATTGGAACGATTCGTGATTTGTTGTATAATCAAGGCTATACGATTCGCGGAGTAAAAAAATTACTAGGGGCAAAAAACGAATCGGATAATCCAATTTCTGCTCCAATCAGGGAGTTTAATGATAGTCAAGCCACGGATTTAGATAAAGCCTTGGCATTATTAGTTCAGGCCAAAATGATTTTGGGCGGCCCAAATCAGTAAGAAATAAAAAAATCTTGCTCTCAAAAGGAATATGTGATAGAATACAAAAATGAGAGAGAGTATGAAAAAGACAATTATCGGATTTTTAGCAGTATTTACATATGCTGGAATTGCAAATTCCGCATGCGATACCAATGTATTAGAGAAATGTATTGATTCAGTCTGTGCTGTTGGAATCAGCCTTGATTCTGGGGTCAGATGTAAATTATGTGGCACATCAGTTGCGAATGTAAAATCTGACACAAGTAGTTCAATTTATAGTTCAACTACACCAACATTCAAGTCATTATCTCTTGGAAATAATACATCAACGAGCAATATGACATTAAATCCAGACGAAGCACCATCAGATCCTTCTGATAAATATGCTTATGCTATAAACGAATGTATTTCAAAAGTTTCAGATTGTGATGTATCAGATATAAAAACAAGATATGATACTTTGATAAGTGATTCGTGTAAATCGGCAGCAGGTCAAGCAAGTATAACCTCTATGTCAAAGAAAACAAACAAATCGGATTCTGATTGTTATAAATTAGTAAAGTCGTGTATGTCAGAATCAAATAAATGTGGAAGTGGTTTTAATTTGTGTGCAGAAACATTAGATGGGACAATGTATAATAAAAATCTTTCAGTATGTATGACATCAGTATCTGGTTGTGGAGGTGCATCAACATATATAAACAAGACAATGAAGAGTGATTATGAAACAGCACAAAAGGAAATAAAATCAGTCCGCGACAATTATGCAAAAAATTTGAAATCAGAAAGAGAGAAAAAAATAGCGAATTTTGAAGACACATGTAAAACTGGCTTTGCTAGATGTCAGGCAAAAATATGTGAGAACAGTTCATCAAGTTGTGCAGATACAAAAGATAAAAATATGGCAAAAAAAATGTGTGAGTATATAAACCTAGCATGTCAAGAGGTTAAGAGATGAAAAAATTATTAGTATTTACTTTAATTTTATCCTTGCCATTGACGGCTTTTTCTGCCCGAAATGCGAGTAGGGGTGCTGTATCAAGATCTGCGATATCCAGAACAACAACAGATACACCAACAAACATAGAAATAAATGAAGACAAATTCACAGAAATATATAATAACGCTCTCAGAACTAGTTCAAGTACCGGTAAAACTGGTAATTCTGCAATGTCAAATGCGGTAAAAACAGCATTGGCTAGTAAAGCGAGTGAATCGTCAGACGATTTTGACTATTCTGATTTAGTTTCTTGTGATGAAACATGGAGACAGTGCTTACAAGGGTCAGATGTTTGTGGAACTAATTATATTTTATGTACTACATTATCACCAATAGAGTTTAGTAATAGGATTTCAGTATGTCCAAAAAAGATAGGAGATTGCACAGTATCTAATGCCACAGTAAAGGAAGTAATAAATAATAAAGACGACTATATGAAAGTATCCAAAGCCGATTCGATTTTAGAATGTGGAGAAACGATGTCAAATTGTATAATGGACATTTGTGGCAAAGGATTTACAAAATGTGCGAAATCAATAAGTGTAGCCAAAACAAATTGTGGTTACATAGCGGACGAGTGTTCAAGGGTTGATCCAGCCTTGTGGGTTAGAACCGCGACAGCATTAAATTTTGCGAAGGGTCAAATGAATGCTGAGATTACAAAAATAGAAAATCGTATGGCAGAGATAGAATCTGAATTAAGGGCAGAGTGTTCAAAAAATAATTTTGCATTTGATAGTAGTAAGATGCAATGTATCGGTGTAGTAGATTTCAATGCTATGGGAATGGTATTACAATCAAAAAGAATGTCTGCGGGCAGTGTGGGTAATTGTTCTGACGAATTTTTTGGACTAGACATTACAACATATCGTCAAAATGCAGCCAACGAAACAATTAAACAAAAGACAGTGTCTAACACAATATCAGGAGCGATGTTAGGAATGGGAGTTGGAAGTCTTGCCGGAAAATATGGTGGTGGTTTAACTGATAAATTATCTGGCTTAAAAGATAAAATTCCAGCAACCGGTTCTGAA
>CAZEWI010000022.1:0-11738 GCA_964514455.1 uncultured Bacteroidales bacterium
GCAGGCGGTTTAACATCAAAACAAATTGATTACTGCACTGAAGTTCCAGTAAAACAAGAGATTCAAATGTAAGGATTGATTATGAAGAAATTATTAGTATTTGTTTTATTTTTAAGTTTGCCAATGCTTGCTTCTGCAGACAGGGCATCAACTGCTCGTGCTGCTAAAACTACTACGGCTTCTGCCACTTCATCTAATAATGCAAAAGCGGCAAGAATAAATAATACATCAACTTCATCAGATGAAGAAGTAAAACAAAGAGTATCGTCCAGAATTTCTACTACAAATTCAAATTCAAGCGGTTCGTCAGTTCGTGGTTCTATTTCAAGAAGCCCTGTCGCTGCGACAACAACATCATCATCTAGTTCAGTATCAGATTGCAAAACCTTATATTCTGAATGTATGGATCAATTTTGCAATAAAGACATTCAAGAGGGTGGTCGTTGCGAATGCTCTGATGAAATGCTAACTTATGAAGATATTTTAACTAAAATAAATGATGCTGATAAAAAAGCAAAAGAAATTGCTACTGTTGGAGTGGAAAAAATTCAACTGGGGGCAAAATCTGAATATGTATTTACAGGAACAAAAACATACGATGATGATAAAGATTCAAACAAAACAAATCAAATTGATATGTCTGTTTTTAATAATACAGGAGTTGATTTTTCAAGTGTAACATCTGGTATTTTTGGCAATACTGGTGAGAGTGCTTCGGCAAAAGGTGTTCGTGGAGACGAATTGTATTCAAAATCTCAAAAATTATGTTTAGCAAAAATTTCTGGTTGTGATGATGAAATGTCTATGATTAAAACCCTTTATGAACAAAGTATAGCCGCGGATTGTAGGACTTATAAAAAATATCTAACAGCAAGACAATCTGCTAGTGAAGACAAATTGGCCACAGCAGAAAAGGCTCAAAGGGCAGCAATGCTTGACTCTTACAATGATGCAAATAAATATAATCGTGGAGAATGTATGTTAGAGTATAAAAAATGTATGGCAGATACCGAGCGGGGCGGTTGCGGGGCAAATTTTGAAAATTGCACAGATAGAACGATATTAGAAAACAAAAAATACCTTTGTGAGAGAATAACAGATAGTTGTATTGCAGTTCGTGACTATGTTTGGAACGACTTTTTGGCTGAAATAGAGCCTGTGTTAAAAACTGCAGAATTGTTAAACGAAAATAATTTGTTATATTCTTGTTTAGGCAATATATCAACTTGTATTCAAAAGGCTTGTACCGAGAATTTATCAGGAGAAACAACATTAGATGCTTGTCTTGGAAATCCAGATATGGCAAGAAGTTTTTGTGTAAATTATATAACTCCATGTGAAAAGAAAGTGCCAGAAATCTGGGATTATGTAGAGGCTAAACTTGCTTCTATGAGAGTTGATGCTTGCTCATCTGCTGTAAAGTCTTGTTTGACAGATGAAAATGCTTGCGGTAGTGATTATAGTAATTGTGTAGGATTATCTACTGATGATATAAAAAAATTATGTCCAACAGAAAAGTTAGTTGCTTGCCGTAAGGATAATACTGCTCAAAACTTTAATAACATAGACGACATAATCCAAGGAATCTTTCTAAATTTAGACAATCAACAATTGATAAATTGTCAAAATTATGCAGACGAAAGTATGATGAAAGTTTGTGGAGATACAGCAAATTGTAATACGATGGTTATTGATGAAAATACAGGTTCTGGTTCATTATCTCTAAAACAAAGGGGTAATGATTATGTTATTTCTGGTTTGATTTATTGGAATGATATAGAAATTGATGAGAATGGAGATTTGGATGTAGATCAATATAAAAAATCAATTTTAAAAGATTACAAAAATGTAGATGAGGAAGTTTTGAACAAAACAATAACAGAAATTGGTTCTGCAGAAAATTTCTTAAAATCAATAAAGAAAAGTATAGCAGCAGATCCAAAAGTTCAATATTGTTTAACAGGAAGAAGTGTTGATGGTTCTCAATTAAAAAGTACCAAGGGTAGATTTCCAAACTTATTATCACAGAGTAATAAAATCATAGCAGAACAAGCAGTTCGTTTAGCGAAAAACAATTATAATAATAAAATAAATTCATTATTAGCAGAGGCTAGTGCAAAAGTAGATACAAATAAAGCAGAAGTAATATGTAACAATATGAGTTATGATAAAATAACAAGTTATACAAAAATAAAAGGAAGAGGAAGTTCTGATTCAATGGGTTCTACTACAATTATGGCTGGAGTTTCATCTTCTAAGACAAATAAAGCAAGAGATGAAACGAGGATTACATCAACTAGAGCGAATTTTTCAATAACAGATACAGATACGGATACGGATACTCCATTAGAATTTATTGTAAATGGATTTGCTTCTGAAATCATAGATACAAGTAAATCTACTGCATTTACTCAGTCAGAGATAGATAATGCAAAAAAAGAGAAAAGTGGTGTCAATTACGAAGAAACTACAACAACAACATTTAATCCAAATACAAGAGAATGCACTATAACAAAGACAGTTAGAAATTGTAAGAAGATGAAAGCCGTTAAAGCAAAAGGATGTAAAACTTGGAGTGATCCAGAAATAACAAAAGAAGTAATAACATTATAAATTATGAAAAAAGTATTTATTGGATTTTTATCATTATTTGGATTTGTTGGAATTGCTAATTCTGCTTGTGATACAACTGCTTTGCAAACTTGCCTTGATTCTGTTTGTGCCATTGGAATCAGCCTTGACGCAGGGGTCAGATGTAAGTTATGTGGAACATCAGTCGCAAATGTTAAATCTGATAGTTCCAGTTCAATATACAGTTCCGATACTCCTGTTTTCAAGGAATTATCTCTCGGAAAAAACTCAACATCTTCTAGCACAATTACATTAAATCCAGATGATGCTCCATCTGCTCCATCTGAAAAATATGCCTATGCTATCAATCAATGCAGTAAAAGTAAAAAAAGAAACTCCATCTATTCAAACAAAAGCAACATTAAACTAATAGAAGTAAAAATGTAAAAACAATAAAAAAATTCCCAAAGATTTTGGGACTTTTTTTTAATCAGCATAATAATTTTTTTATACAGCAATATAATTACGATTCCGCTATCATTTTTATTAAATAACCCTTTGACAGCCATTAAAAAATTTGTTATAATGAAATAATAAGGAAGGGTAAAAAACATGAAAGTATCAAGAATTCTGGGGCTTTGTGCTATTTTAATGGGGTTCAATTTCTCCTCTATGGCCGAGGTTGTTCCCGCTACCACCACAAATTCATCTGCTCGTAATACTGCGACTTCGGCATCTTCACGAACTTCTGCAAACAGAAATACATCTAGAACAACATCATCAAGCAGAAATACATCTGCAAGAAGTGTAGTTTCCAGAACTGCTACAACTCCAACTGCTTCTACAACTGCCGCAACTTCCAGAACAGCAACTCCTACCACTTCCAGAACTGCAACTACGGGGACGGCAACTCGTGGAACTACAAGCCGCACCGCAACAACTCGCGGAACAACGGCCACAACTGGAACATCTAGGGCCGTCACATCTAGAACTGCAACTACTGGAACTGCCAGAAATGTAAATAACAGAACTACTACAAGCCGCGGAACTTCAACTGCTAGAACTGCAAGTTCTGCTCGTGTTGGAATGATTGCAACCGGAACATCTAGGGCCAGCAGTTATATTTCAAAATTATATTCTTCCAGCACAACAGACCTTGGGGATTTACTTGATTCTAAGACTGGCTATATTTCAGATAGTGCTTATAATACTTGTAAAGACAATTATTTTGAATGTATGGATTTAGTTTGCACAACTCGTGCTCCAGCGAAAAAAAGATGTGCTTGTTCTGACAGAATAAATGCCTATACAGATATTGAAAATCAATTAGAAGAAGCAAAACTCCAACTACTTCAGGTTTCTAACAATTTAACACTTTTAATTGCTAGTGGAGGAGATGCAGATTTAATGGCTGCCGCTTACACTCAATCAGATGCTGAAAAGGTTTTGAAATGTGTTAGTGCTTGTAAAAACGAGACAACTAATAATGACATTATAGCTAGTTATGGTTGTAAATGTGCTGATTATGAATATTTAGGAAGTGATAGTGATATTTATTCTCAAATTCAAGCAATTAGTGATTTAGTAAATGATGCAGATTCATCAACAGGAGATGATACGACTCTTTATGCTTGGGGAGAGAGTATTAATACTGTGTCAGAAGCATTAAATAAATTGTCCGGATATGATAGCGGTTATAGCATAGATGAAGATAACTATGCAAATCTTTGGGGTACAGATTTACTTAAATTTGCCGATCCTATGTATGAAAAAAGTGGCGAGAGTCCAAAATATAAATCCAGCAATCCAACCTTGGATCATATAACAAATGCTGGTGTTTGTACCCGTGTTATAGATATGTGTTTTAATGGTATTTACAATACCGTAACAGAAGCCGATGAATTAAACGGCACATCATATAGTACATCGTCCAACGATCCTTATCAAAAATATCGTCCTTTAATTCAAAGTGGCAGGACTTCAATCCGTGATTTATATGCTTTTAATGCGAATGCTGATTGCGATGAGTATAATACTACTTTGAAAAAACAAGTTACAAATATGAAAACTCAACTTGTTGCTGCTCAGGCTTTATTACAAAAGAAGAGGCTTGAATTCAAAAATACTTCAAATACAGATACAGCAACCAGAAGAAAAAATTATAATAATTGCTATAACGAAGTAGTTAATTATTGTAATGAGGAGAACGGTGCTGTTTTTAATTGGTCTCAATTCAGAGTTTGTTATAGTTATGTCGTAAGTGAGGGCTATTATTGCTCGTCCTCAATGCCTCTGCAAAGCGGTCTATATAGCATTCTTGAATCATTTAGTGATAGTAGTAGTGCTAGTGCTTTCGGTATAACGAATACATCTTCAGCCGAATCAACGACAACACAAATTATGAGAGTTATGTTTGAAGAATATAACAAATCATTAGATGAAAATACCGACAGCGAGGAGGAAAATTCTTCCAACTCCAACGAAGAGGAACAAGAAGTTGCTTGCAATCAAGTAACCCCAGGGAACCCAATAAGCCCAGACTGTGCCAATCAGTTAGATCAAGATGAAGTTATGGTCCAAGTCTGGAGCGGAAATGATTATAATAATCAATATTATTTAATAACAAATGATCAGTTAAATCGCTTGGAAAACAGCGAAGATTGTAGTAGTGTTTTAAATCAAAATGCTCCAATTTGTAGTTAAACAAAATGATTAAAAAATGAAAAAATATACACTCTTACTAGTTCTTTTAATTTTACCATTTTCTGCTTCTTTATCAGAGGGTGTTAGTGGAGGTGCAGAGGTCGGATCTGGGGGGGGGGAGGAAGTAGAAGTTGGTTCCTGTCCTAATGGAATATGGTATTCTGCTATCTGCTATCCAATATCCAGATCTTGTACTTGTATAGATAATATATATAATGCAGAATCTTGTATTCAACTATATAGCAGCAACGGAAATTATTCGCCATGTAATATAATATCAAAATGTAAAGATAACTACTATAACCATCAAAATAAATGCTATATTACAAACAAGAGTGAAGTGCAATGTGAAAGTGACATTCCCAATGGAAACACATGTACTTATGAATTAAATACTCAAAACCTTCCAAATTATAAATTAAAAGAAATAAATACTTGTAATGAGGGTTACCATGTAAGCAGTAACAAACTACAATGTTACTCAAATTCTGAAGATTGCACTAATGTAGAGTGTAGCACAGTAGATGTAAATGCAGCAACTTGTTCAAAAACTTGGAATAGTTCAACAAATAATTGGGGTAGCTGTATTATTAAAAATTGTAATTCCGGTTATAATCTAAAGGATAATAAATGTGAAGTAACTAGCGGCGGGGGAGGAAGTGAGACTACTTGCAATAATTGTCCCGAACATTCTATTTGTGATAACAATTGTAATATAACAGGTTGTAAACTAAATTATCACAAAATTACGACAGGCAGCACTACAACTTGTGAGTTTAATTATAAAAAACTATAACTAAATAAAAGTTATTCATTATCCCCTGTTATTGCGAGGCGACTCTTTCGCCGTGGCAATCTCTCTTCTATTGTCATACTCGGGCTTGACCCGAGTATCCAGGTAAAACATTCCTTATAAAATATACGATGTATTAGATTGGATTCCACGGCGGATTTTCAATCCGCCTCTGAATGACAGGGTGGAGTTAAATGATTCAAGCCATAAATTATTATACTCCGTTAAGTTATTATACTCTGTCATTGCGAGGCGACTCTGTCGCCGTGGCAATCTAATTTCCCTTGTCATTCAGAGGCAGGCTCTGCCTGCCGTGGAATCTAATCAGATATTCCTTATCTCCCTCTACCGCAAGGTCGGGGGTTTATGCCAGAAAAACAATTGATAATTGTTTTTCCAATAAAGCAATGCAGATTTTTCATTTACTGAAAAATCAAATTGAAATTGCGGTGACCGCAATTTTATAAATCGCACAGCGATTTCAGGAGGGGGTGTAAAAATATCCTTGAAAAATATCTCATAAAAAATCCTTGCGGAAGATTTAGAAATATGTTATAATCAATCATAATACCAGAGGGAAAGGAGTATGTTATGTTAAGAAAATTATTGATTTTATGCGGTATTCCACTATTTGTCGGACTTTTTTCGGCTGATCTATCTGCTGCCAGAAATACCAGTAATGCCCGGGCTGCAAATAAAAGTCGCGGACTCACTGTTCCTATGCTTCAATCAAATACTGGTATTCATCAAAATATAACTGGAAATACCCCTTCGGGTTCTTCAAACATTATAAATAATGACGATGAAGAAGATGATGATCCAGGCGATGATCCTCTGGAAAATTATGATCCTGAACTTGGACTCAAAGGATTAGAGGATTGTATGGCGAAACTTAAATCCTGTATCAGTGGGGCTTTTCCTGACGGAATTGCTGATTTATACGATCCAAAAATTCGTGAAGCGGTCTTTTATGGCCAAGAAATTGAACGAGTTGCTATTTGTCAGACTACAATTGACTCTTGTCGTATAAATGTAAAATATCCAAATGGAAAATTATATTTCGCAAACGATTCTGATATTTGGGCTGAATTTACAAAACGAATCATTCAACCGGCTTACTATTCTTTGGTAATGGGAACAACAGGAATGACTCCTGAACAGGCTGAAAATACTTGTTTATTGCTGGACAGAAACACTTACGGAAAATCTTATGCCCGAACAACCGGAGATGCTGATAATCCAGACGGAGAATATGGAAAAACTATAAATCCTTTCAATAATAAAGGAAATCAATCAGATAAGGAAAATACTCGTGGGGTCAAGGTAAATAATACAGACAATCGTGGTTATTATGCCAGATGGGATGCTAAAAACGGCCAATGTTTAGTTCGTGTTGGTGCCTATCGTAAAGATAATCTAATCTATGATAATTGGGGCCTTAGCGGCGGTAGTGATGGAAGTAAATCCGGAATAGGAACTAAAAAAGCAGCAGAAATCTGGGTAAAAACAGGGGATTCATTTACTTGTAGTCAAGATGCTTTTGAATTTGCTTTGAAAAATGCTACAAAAACAGTTGCTCTTTGGGGTGGAATTGGTGGAACAGTTGTCGGAACAGTCACAGGTATTGGTATTGGTGCAACAAAAGATAAAGATAAATCCGTAACTCTTGAAGATATCAATTGCTCAAAGAAAAATGATAGAGAGATTTTAGCGGATTCTTTAGAAAAATTACCTGAACCTAGTAATACATTTGCAAAAAATCGTCTAGAAGTTAATAACTTTTCAAGTTTAACCGAGGCTCAATGTAATCAAATTAAAAACCTGAAATCAGAATCATGGTCAGAAAGCGACTGGGACGAGAAAAGTCTTCTAAATCAATGTAAAGGGGCTAATTTTATATTTGATTCTAGTGCTGTTGCAACCCAAACAACAACAGTAAAACAAGATAATATAAATGTTTCCCATGAACAATGTTCAGGAAATTCATGCAATAGAACTGGTAACCCACACACATTTATCATTGATAATATAACCTCAGGATGTAGAGAACAAGTTCATAGTGTTGTTGGTCCTATTTTAGAAAAATGTGATAAAAAAGATAATCAAAAAAAGCCAACATACAGTGGTTTTGGTTCAGATTTTAGTTCGGAAACAAAACTTGTTTATAAATATTCAATTTTAGGAAGGAATGATTGTACAGGGGATAAAATTAAATCTGAAGTTGAAACAAAAGCAAAAGCAGTTGAATGTCAAATAACAACCTCTCAACAGTCGCAAGCAACAGAGGTGGTAGAATCTCAAAAAAATAGTTTTTGTGAAAAAGTAATCAGATCTTTATTGAAGAAGGGTGTTACTGGATGTACTAGAGATGATGCATTAAATGAATGTTCTATAAAAGATAGCACAGGAGACTATTATTGGGCATATGATAATTTCTATGAAAAAACTTGTTTATATAAGCAAGATGGAGAGAGCAAATCTGATCAAGACTCTCGTATATTCTGTGTTGATAAAACAGGAACTAAATCTGTATCGGACTCAGACAAGTTAAAGGAATTTCAAGAAGATTTAGCCGCTGATTTAGAAACTAAAACAAATAAAGATAAGGCTGCAAATATAGGTAAGGGGGCTGCTATTGGTGCAGCCAGCGGAATTGCACTTGCTGGAATTGCTACTGGAATTACTGCTGCCGTTGAATCTAAGCAAATCAATTGCCGAGTTGGAGACGATTTAGAGAGAATTGCTTTCAAAAAATCTTATACAATTCCAAGTCTCCGTGATTTCTATGTAAAGTGGGCTTTGAATTTGACTCCTGTTGATGGACCAATAGACTCAAAGAATGTTCAAACTTATGCTGAATGGATGTCAGATTGCTCTCTTGCAACACAAGATGAATGTGAATCAAAATCAGTAGTTGTCCTATCTGGCAATACGATTCAAAATGCTTGCACTTGGACTGGTTCAAAATGTGTAGTAAATGATGATAAAGCAAGGGCTTCAAATATGCTACCTCAGGGAGTTTCTACAATGTTAGAATGGAGAGATTTTTGTAGTTTATTAGATGTAAATACAACTTGCACAACACAAACCACATTTGCTCAAAGCACAGGAAAAACATTAAAATGTAAAATTACAGGGCCAACAGCGAATCGTCAATGTACCCCTGACGGAACAATAAATAATCTAAGATAATCTATTACACACGGTCATTGCCACGGCGACAGAGTCGCCTCGCAATGACGAAGTATAATAATTTAATGGCTTGAATCATTTAACAAATCCTGTCATTCAGAGGGGCAAAGCCCCGTGGAATCCAATCTAAACATTCATCTGTCATACTCGGGCTTGACCCGAGTATCCAGTTAAAATATTCCTTATTTCCCTCTACCGCAAGGCGGGGGAGGAAGAAAATGCGGTTTCCGCATTTTCAGGAGGGGGTGTAAATAAAATATCCTTGAAAAATATCACATAAAAAATTATTATAAAATTATGAGTGATAACATACATGATTTAGCAATAAATAATCGTAAAAATCTTACGGATAGCGAAAGAAAACTCTGGTATGTTCTTCGTAGGGATTTTTTAGGTGTTCATTTCCGTCGTCAACATAAAATAGGAAATTACATAGTTGATTTTGTCTCAGTAAAAAATAAAATTATCATAGAATGCGATGGAGGGCAACATACAGAAGAAAAAGATAGAATTAGATCAAAATATTTAGAAAGTTTAGGTTATAAAATAATCAGATTTTGGAATAATGAAATTTTATCAAATATAGATGGCTGTATTTACATGATTCAAAAAGAATTAAATAACACCCCCTCCTGAAATCGCTGTGCGATTTCGTCCTCCCCCGCCTTGCGGTAGAGGGAGATAAGAAATTGCTTCGTCGTTTCACTCCTCACAATGACACGATAAAAACAATTCCAACATTCCTTATTTTTAAGAAATTTTTTCAAAATTTCTGTCATTGCGAGGGGACTCCTGCCTGTATCAATTCATTCTCTCGTCATTGCGAGGCGACTCTGTCGCCGTGGCAATCTAATTTCCCTTGTCATTCAGAGGCAGGCTCTGCCTGCCGTGGAATCCAATCAGATATCCCTTATAAATTTATACGATATTAGAATGAATGTTAGACCTTGACCTGAGTATTTAGGTAAAACAAACATGTCGCCTCGCGAAACATTTTATAAAACGAATCGGAAATTTATCGGGAAAGACTGGAAGCCCTTTGTAAATAAATGTTTTTAGTCTTTTTAATTGGCGAAACTTTCTTAAACTCGTCATAAAAAACATCTAAATTATCAAAAAAGCAAGTTTCAACTTCTCTAAATTTTCTGATTTGAATATCTTTATTCTTTAATTTCTTATCATTATCATAGAAAAATAAAGTTTTTCTCCAATTTTCAAGTATCTCAGGCCCATTAAAAAGAATCGGATCAAAAACAATGATTCCAGAATCTTTATCTTTAACCCCGCATACAATGTGATGTCTCCAAACTATAACTTTAGAACAAAGAGTGTTGGATTTTTCTCTAAAAAAATCTATATCAGTCATAACATTTCCGTATTTTGTTGCTATTCTTAAAGGATCAAATCCCGCTTTTTCAAGATTTATTCCAAATAGATTGGCACGAATCACACAATAATCCTCAGGATCACCAAGAGTCATTCTATAATCTTCAATAGTTGTATTCCAAATTGCTTGAAGTCCGTCTAACATATTTTCTCCATTGTTATACGATAAATATAGAGCGAAAATTAAAAATGTCAAGTATATCAAAAGATTATTTTGAAAATAGTCTTATAAAATCGATTCGTTTTTCCGATTTTTAACCTAATTTACGAAAATAAACCCAAAAAATCGTAAAAAAATCTAAAAAAATGAAATTTTCTCTGGATTTATTATAAACAAAGTGGTAAAATGAAACCATAATTTGATAGAAAATATCAAATGAAATGCTTGAAAATTAAAGAAAATCAAAAAAAACGAAAAAATTTCAATTTTTTTGAATTTTGCTCTTGACTTTTCCGAAAGAAGTGTTTATATTATGGGAACTGATGTTGGAAAATAAACCAACCTCTCAAAAGATTATGGAAGTTTTTACAGTTGAATAAACAGCAAAGGCTTACCAACATTGTGAATAATAGCAGCTCATCAAAAAGAAGGGATGTGCAGACGGTCGTTTTTGGTAATTTCCAAACATTGACTAATGTCTTATTTAGCACATCCTAGACAGGAATAAGGTTTGTAAAATATAATTGTATTGATACATACCTCGTCTTGTCTTGCGATTATAGTCATATAATATGACTAAATAAAAAAGTAATAAAATACGTAAAAGTGCTAAGGACAAGTCTTATGATTTTTTCAAACATAAGAGTTTGATCCTGGCTCAGAACGAACGCTGGCGGCAGGTTTTAGGCATGCAAGTCGAACGAGAAAGCCCTTTCGGGGGTGAGTAGAGTGGCGCACGGGTGAGTAACGCGTGGGAATTTACCCATTGGTGGGGGATAACAGTTGGAAACGACTGCTAATACCGCATAAGTCGAGAAATCGAGAAAGATTTATCGCCGATGGAAAAGCCCGCGTTGGATTAGCTTGTTGGTAGGGTAATGGCCTACCAAGGCAGTGATCCATAGCTGGTCTGAGAGGATGATCAGCCACATT
>CAZEWI010000023.1:0-11555 GCA_964514455.1 uncultured Bacteroidales bacterium
TGACGCTCTTGGTGGTCTTATGTCCAGATGTGCTGATATTTCCGGTATTCAGTTTAGAACTCTCAATATGTCAAAAGGGCCAGCGACTCAAAGTGTCAGGGCTCAAATTGATAGGACTGAATACAGAAAAAATATGAGAGAATTTTTATCAAATACTAAAAATTTAGATTTAGTTTTTTCTTATATAACTGATATTGACTTATCAAGTGATGTTAAAAAAGTTAAATGTGAAAATGGAAAAGAATATACTGCCAAGGCTCTTGTTTTGACAATGGGAACTTTTCTAAATGGAGTTATTTTTCAGGGTAAAACTAAAATACCTAGTGGTAGATTCGGAGAAGACGGACTTCCTGAAAAACCAGCCTTAAATATTTCGGAAACACTCAAAAAGGCCGGTATTTCTATGCTAAGACTTAAAACAGGAACTCCTGCTAGAATTTATAAAGACTCTATAAACATTAAAGAATTAGCAGAACAAAAAGGTGATGTTCCAGAGCCTAGTTTTTCTATTTCTGAAAGGACAAAATTATTGCCTCAAATTTCTTGTTATCTTTCAGCCACAAATTCAGAGACTCATAAAATTATTCGTGATAATATAAACGATGCTCCTATGTATAGTGGAGAAATTAAAGGTGTCGGAATTCGCTATTGTCCTTCTATTGAAGATAAAGTTATGAGATTTCCTCATCACGAAACTCATCATGTGTTTTTAGAGCCAGAGGGATTAAACTCTGATTTAATTTATCCTAATGGAATTTCTAGTTCTTTTAGTTGTGAAATCCAAGATAAATATATTAGAACTATTAAAGGCCTTGAAAATTGTAAAGTAAAACAATATGGGTATGCGATAGAATATGATGCGATTGATGCACGGGAATTAAAGGCAAGTTTGGAATCCAAAGATATTTCAGGATTATTTTTCGCAGGACAAATCAATGGAACTTCTGGATATGAAGAGGCCGCCGCCCAAGGAATCCTTGCTGGAATAAATGCGGCTGGATTTGCCTTAAATAGCGAGGCTTTAATCCTAAAAAGAACAGAATCTTATATCGGAGTTTTGGCTGATGATATTACAACTATGGGACTTGATGAACCATATCGTATGTTTACTTCTAGAAGTGAATATCGTCTTTCAATTCGTGTTGATAATGCTCCTTTGAGATTATCTGAAAAAGCAATTAAATTAAACCTATTTGATGATAAGTTAAAAGCAGATTTTGAAAAGTTTAAGTCGGATTATGAAATTGCTAAAAATGAATTATTAAAGAAAAATCCAGACGAAAAAATTCTGAATGAATTGGGAAAAAAGCCGGTATTTTTGGCTGAAACTGATATAACTTATAGCGGATATATTAAAAGACAATCGGCCGATATTGAATTGTATAATCGCGATTTTGATAAAAAAATACCAATTGATTTTGATTATAAAAACTTAGCCGGACTTACAAATGAGTTAAAAGAAAAGTTGATAAAAACAAGGCCTGAAACTATTGCTTCGGCAAGTTCAATTTCTGGTATGACTCCTAGTGCAATTATGCTTATTATAAGAGACTTAAAGAAAACAAATGCCGATAACTGATTCATTCATCAAAGAATTTTTTACAATTATTCCAAATCATATTGATATGACTAAAAAATCAGAATTATATTCTGTAAATGATTTTACTTTTGCTGTTGCTGTGATTTTGTCTGCTCAGGCAACTGATAAAAAAGTCAATGAAATTACTCCAAAACTATTTGCTTTGGCTGATAGTCCTGAAAAAATGGTGGCTCTTGGAGAAAATGGAATAAAAGAAATTATTAAAGTTATATCATTTTTTAATAATAAGGCAAAAAATATAATTGAGATGTCAAAAACTCTGATTGAAAAACATAAAGGAGTATTGCCAAATTCTCACGAAGAATTGATAAAACTTGCGGGAATAGGGCAAAAAACAGCAAATGTTATTGAAAATGTTTTATGGGGCAAGGCTACAATTGGTGTTGATACTCATGTTTTTCGTTTGGCTCATAGATTTGGCTGGGCTGATGATTCTGATAATACTCCTGAAAAAACCGAAGAAAAATTAAAGAAAATAATTCCAAACAAATACTGGGGAATTATAAATCACACTATGGTAATCCACGGCAGATATACTTGTGTAGCCCGCAAACCAAAATGCGAAAATTGTCCCCTAAAAGATAAATGCCCGTTTTTATTGAAATAAAAAATACTTGCGAAAATTTAATAAATAGCATACAATCAATCTGAGTCAAAATAAAATTGATTTGAGGTTTAGAACCCTCTTCATGTAGCGTTTCGTGTAAACGAAAAATACACGCTTTCTGGTCTATGACTGGAAGGCGGTAAAATAAGCCTTTGCGGTCAATATACCGCACTATTCTATATGATAGGTTCTAACTTCCAGTCGCTTTTATTTAGCGACTTTTTTAATACAAAAAAAGGAAGTTAAATGAATAATTTATTCGGAGATCAGCCCGATTTTAATAGCCCATATTATTTGAATCAATTGATAACATATTTAGGAAATAAAAGATCTTTACTTCCGTTTATAAATACAGGAATTGAAAATATCAAGAATAACTTAAATAAAAAACAATTGACTATGCTAGATGGGTTTGCTGGAAGTGGTGTTGTTTCAAGATTGATGAAATTTCACGCCGATATTTTACATTCTAATGATTTAGAATCATATTCTTATATAGTGAACAAATGTTATTTAGCAAATAAATCAAGTTTAGATATTGATTACATACAAAATACTATTAAAAATCTTAACAAAATTAAACATAATCAATTAATTAAAGGTTTTATTGCAACTAACTATGCTCCTGAGGATGATAATAACATAAAACTAGGGGAGAGAGTTTTTTACACTAGTGAAAATGCAAAAATTTTAGACACATTAAAAAAATATATTTATGAAAATATTTCTATTGAAAATAGACATTTTTTTCTCGCACCTTTAATAGTAGAAACTTCTATTCATACAAATACATCTGGAGTTTTTAAAGGATTTCATAAAAAAAATGGAATTGGACATTTTGGTGGAGCAGGAGAAAATGCTTTAACTAGAATTAAAAAGAAAATAGAAATACCAATGCCTATTTTTAGTGAAGAAGAATGTGAAGTTAAACTATTTCAAGAAGATATAAACAAACTTTTAAAATATGAAAAATTACCCGAATATGATCTTGTTTATTATGACCCTCCGTATAATCAACATCCTTATGGATCTAATTATTTTATGTTAAATATAATTGCAACCGAGCAAGATTCCATTCCAATTCAAAATGGAGTAAGTGGAATAGCTGAATCTTGGAATCGATCAGCTTATAATAAGCGTCAGCAAGCAATAGATGCAATGGATGATTTAATTAAAAATACCCCTTCTAAATATATCTTGGTTTCATATAATAATGAGGGAATTATTCCATTTCAAGAGTTCAAAAAGATTTTGGAAAAATACGGTGAAGTTTCTTTATTAGAACAAGATTACAACACTTATAGAGGATGTCGTAATTTAAGCACAAGAAATATTAAAGTTAAAGAATTATTATGGATTATTAAAAAGAAAGGATAAAATATGGCTAATAAAATTTTACTTCGTAAAACAAGAAAAGATACGGTTATAAATAAAACTTCAAAAAATCAAGAAAAAGAAATCGTTTCTTCATTAAATGAAGTTAAAGAAATGATTCAACGCAAGTTTCCAAAATTAAAATTAAATTATCAAAAAAAAATGACATTAAAAAATATAGTAGAACAATTAGAAAAACATTTTCCTGATATAGATTTTTGCTATAAATTTGAAAGCTCATTTATGACCCCTGATGGTGGTTTTTTAAGTATAGTTGATAGAGAAAATAATATTTTTCCAATTTTAATTCCAGAGGCAAAAAATCAAGGAACAAATGATTTAAGGGCATGTGAGGGCTTAAAAAAACAAGCAAAGGGAAATGCAATAGAAAGACTTGGAAAAAATGTAATTGGATTAAGAACTTATTTTTTATCAGAAAATATTTTTCCTTTTGTATGTTTCGGATATGGTTGTGATTTTACAGAAGATTCATCAATCTTAGATAGAGTCATCACAATAGCAATGTTCGGTAAATTAAATAAAACATATTTATATAACCAGAACAATTTTAATCGTGGAAGTTTTTATTTCCGCGGAGAAAAATGGACAATTCAAGAAATGACAAAAATAATGTATGATATAGCAGAAAAAAGTATTTATTATTATTTTTCAAAATATGCTGAAGATTCATTTTTATTTTCCGAGGCATAATTGAGAAAATAGGGAGTCTAGGATTTCATCTAATGAAATTGTGCCTATGATTGCTCCAATTGCATTTTTTGCTTCTCTTAAATGCTCGGCTCTGATATCCATTATACCGGCTTTTTCGGCTAATTGCAATTCTTTATAAGCAGTTGTTAAATTATTTTGAATTCTCTCATTTATTACAATCGGATTTTCAAAAGTTCCCAATCTTTTTTTAATTTCTTCTTTTATTTTTTGAAGTAATTTATCTAGGCCTAAATTATTTAGTGCTGATATTCCAATTTCATTATTTGGAGCAGGGCTTAAATCTATTTTATTATAAACTACAATAGTATTTTCATCTATCAATTCAGGATTTATTTTTTCCCTTGAATCCACAATATACAATTTCAAATCAGAGTCTTCTTTTATTTTGTTTGCTCTTTCAATTCCAAGTTTTTCAATAGTGTCTTTTGTTTCACGAATTCCTGCGGTGTCGTAAATACTAACCAGATAGCCGTCTAAGTCAAGATTTGCTTCAATTGTATCCCTTGTCGTCCCGCAAATATCAGAAACTATCGCTTTGTCCGAGCCTACTAATTTATTAAACACAGATGATTTTCCTGCATTTACATCTCCTATTAAAGCAATCTTAAATCCGCCCGAAATTGCACGACCAATTTTTGCCATATCTAAATGCTTTTTAATTTCATTTTTTAATTTTTCAATTCCTGATTTAATTTGCTCATCTATATCAAAAGGCAATGCATCTTCTTCAAAATCCAAAGACGCAACCATTTTTGCAAGTATAGTTTTTATGTCTTCTCCCCATTTTTCAAATATAGGATTTCCTTTCATTGCTGAAATCGCAGATTTACGACTGGCCTCTGTTTTTGCATTCAAAAGTTCAATCAAAGCATCGGCTTGATACAAATCCATTTTGCCATTTTCAAATGCTCTGCGGGCAAATTCTCCGCGATTTGCCATACGAACTCCGTCAATTTCAGAAAGCATTTCAAGAACTTTTTTAACAACAGCAGGAGATCCATGAGTATGTAATTCAATGATATCTTCACCTGTAAAAGAATGTGGAGCCTTAAAATAAATCGCTACTATTTTATCAATAATTTCATCGTTATCATAAAGGCTAGTAGTATAACTAAATCTTGGATTCGGATTTTTTATTTTAGTTAGTTTAGAAAATAGGGCTGAAAGATTTTCTCCACTGATTCTAATAACTGAAACAGCTGAAACTCCAAGTCCCGATGATAATGCATATATAGTATTCATTTTTCTCTTAAAGATATTCCCGCCGAAGCGGGAATTATTGTTTATATTTTAAGACTGATTTGCTTTGATTCTTCTTCAATCTCAGCATTTTCTTCGTCGTGTGCTTGCTTACGAATTCTTTGAACATAAGCACCTGTTCCGACAGGAATCAATCTTCCAACTGTGATATTTTCTGACATACCAGTTAAATGATCTGTCGCACCTGCAATCGCCGCCTCGGTCAGAGCCTTTGGAGTCTCTTGGAAAGATGCATTTGCAAGGAAACTAGATGTTTTAGATGATACTTTTGAAATTCCTAATAAGATAGGTTTGAACTCTGCTGGTTTTCCGCCTTCTTTTTCGGTCTTTTCATTTTCTTCTTCTAATTCATATCTATCAACAATTTGGCCCGTGAGGAAAGTTGTATCATTTGGAGTCAAAATCTCTACTTTCTTCATCATTTGACGAACTATGATTTCCATGTGTTTATTATTGATTGTAACACCTTGTAATCTATAAACTTGTTGAACTTGATCAACTATAAAGTTAGATAATGCAACAGGCCCAAGAATACGGAGAACATCATTTGCAACTGGTGTTCCATCAACTATGAAATCACCCTTCTTTACCATATCTCCATGAGCAACTTGTAAGTTTTCTCCTTTTGGAATATGATATTCAACAACATCAGAGCCATCTTCTGGAATAATGCGAACCAAAATTTTTGTTCTTTGAGTATCTTCAATCTCAATTTCACCGTCTTTTTCAGCAATAATTGCAGGATTTTTAGGATTTCTTGCTTCAAATAGTTCTTCAACTCTTGGAAGACCCCCTGTAATATCCTTTGTTTTAACTGTATCAATAGGAATTCTTGCAATTATATCTCCAGCATTTATTTTATCCCCATCAGAGACAGATAAAATTGCACGAATAGGTAAAATATATTCCGCTGTCTTTTTACCAGATTTTATAATTTCTCCGTCTTTGTCTAAAATAGTAATGCTTGGTTTTAATGTCTTTTTAGTAAGTGATTTCCAATCAATAATTCTTCTTGAAACCAATCCTGTAACAGCATCAGTCTCATCAGAATATGAAACATTTTCAACTAAATCATTCAATTTAATTGTTCCATCATACTCCGCAATAATCATATTGGAATATGGATCCCATTCTGCGAGTTTATCACCTCGTTTAATTTCTTCACCGTTTTTAACTAACAAACTAGAAGCATAAGGCAATCTATACTTCGCAATCTCTTTACCTTTTTTATCTGTGACAAATAAATCGCATGATCTGGACATAACAATTTGTCTGCCAATAGAATTAGTCAAAATACTTTTTTCATTAAATTTAGCAATACCTTCATGATTAGATTCTAATGATGCTTTTTCAGATCCACCAGCAGCGATACCTCCAACATGGAAGGTTCTAAGAGTCAATTGAGTTCCAGGTTCTCCAATGGATTGTGCGGCGATAACTCCGACAGGATCACCTACTTGAACTATATTATTTCTAGATAAATCTAGTCCGTAACATTTTGCACATAAACCATCTTTACCTGCTTCACAAGTCAAAACAGAACGAATATCAACTGACTGAATCTTTAAATCATTTAATTTATCCGCAAGTTGTTTAGTGATAATTGTATTGGCTGGTATTACAATAGATCCATCAACTGGATTTATTACATCGTGAGCCGCAGTTCTACCAAGAACAACAGAACCAATAGATTCAATCTCAACAGATCCATCATAAACCGGAGTTGCTGTAATAAATTTATGAGTTCCACAATCTTCTTCTGTAATGAATGTATTTTGAGCGACCATAACTAAACGTCTTGTTAAATAACCCGCATCAGCAGTTTTCATAGCAGTATCAGCAAGACCTTTTCTGGCTCCGTGAGTAGAAGTAAAGTATTCACTAGTTGTTAAACCTTCTTTGAAGTTTGAAGTAATAGGGACTTCAATAATATCTCCATTTGGTTTAGCCATAGATCCACGCATACCCGCTAACTGTTGAATTTGAGTTTTACTACCTCTAGCACCAGAGTCAGCCATCATATAAATGGAATTCCATGTATTTCCATTTCCTTTTGACAGTTTTGCCATTGCTAAATCAGAAATTTTCTTTGTTGTTTTATCCCAAAGGTCAATAACTTTATTATATTTTTCACCACGAGATATAAGTCCGTTTTGATATTGATCTTCAATATTTGCAACTTGTTTATCAGACTCGCTTATTATTTTTGCTTTCTCATCAGGAATTAAAATATCATCTTGGCAGAAAGAAATACCAGATCTTGCACCATATTCAAAACCTAGATTTTTAATTCTATCAGCAAGCACGATACACGCTTTATCGCCACATTTTTCGTATGCTTTTGAAAGTAGGGATTTAATAGCACCTTTAGTCATAATTTTATTTACATAAATAAAATCAAGGCCCTCTGGTAATAATTCCCCTATAATCATACGACCAGCAGTAGTTTTAACTGTTTTACCACGAAACTTTGTTACAATAGGCTCGTGTAATTTAAGTGTATCATTATCCAAGGCTAGTTTAATTTCATCAAGATTTGCAAAGATTTTTGTATCGTCATCATTTTTAACATTTAAATCACCTTCAACCAATGATAAATAATAAACACCTAAAACCATATCCTGAGTTGGTGTAATCATTGGTTCTGCATTAGCAGGAGATAGAATATTATTTGTTGATAACATTAAAGTTCTGGCTTCTAATTGTGCTTCTAGTGAAATAGGAACATGAACAGCCATTTGATCACCGTCAAAGTCAGCATTAAATCCACCGCAAACAAGAGGATGTAATTGAATTGCTTTTCCTTCAATTAAAATAGGCTCAAATGCTAAAATACTTAAACGGTGTAATGTTGGAGCACGATTTAACAATACTGGATGTTGGTAAATAACATCTTCCAACATATCCCAAACGATAGGCTCTTGATTTTCAACCATTTTTCTAGCAGTTTTCAAAGTATTTGCATACTCGCCTTGAAGTAATTTTGAATATACAAAAGGCTTAAACAATTCCAAAGCCATCATTTTTGGAAGTCCAACCTGATGTAATTTTAATTTTGGACCCGATACTATAACTGAACGACCAGAGAAATCAACACGTTTAGCCAACATATTTTGACGAAAACGACCTTGCTTTCCACGAAGAATATCAGACAAAGATTTCAAAGGTCTTTTATTTGGACCAACCATTGGACGCAATTTACGACTATTATCAAACAAAGCATCAACCGCTTCTTGGAGCATTCTTTTTTCATTTCTAACAATAAGTTCAGGAACTCTCATATCTATCAATTTTTTTAGACGATTATTTCTGATAATAACTCTACGATATAAATCATTTAAGTCAGAATTAGCAACCCTTCCTGCCTCTAATTGAACAAGAGGTCTGAGTTCTGGTGGTAAAACAGGTAATACTTCCATAACCATCCATCTTGGTTCTGTTTTGGAATCTAAGAAACTCTCAACTAATTTAAGTTGTTTAACAATTTTACTTTTCTTTGCTTCTGATTTTGTTTCTGATAATTCTTTACGAAGATGGGCTTTTTCATCGCGAAGATCAATGCTTGCTAAAATATTTTTAATAGCATCAGCACCCATTTCTGCACGAAAACTTTCAGGACCGAATTCCGCTTGTTTTTTCTCAAATTCCTCTTCTGAAATTACATCATATAATTTTAAATCTGTAAGTCCAGGTTCTGAAACAACATAAGCATCATAATAAATAACTTGTTCCAATTTTTTTGCTGGCATATTATTCAATAATGTTGCGATTTTACCTTCTTTTAAGAACCAAATATGAGCAACAGGAGTGGCTAATTTAATATGGCCCATACGCTCACGTCTAACAGAAGATAGGCAAACCTCTGTTCCACATTTTTCACAAACTATACCACGAGATTTAATCTTTTTATATTTTCCACAACTACATTCATAATCCTTTGTTGGACCAAAAATTTTAGGACAGAATAGACCATCTGGTTCAGGCTTAAAAGTATTATAATTTATAGTTTCTGGTTTTTTAACCTCACCTTTGGACCAACCAATGATTTCATCAGGAGATGCTATTGTTATGCGAAGTGCATTAAATTCTTCTTCTGTTTGAATTTGTCCAAAGATTTTTTGTAGCATATTATTCATATTTTAAACCTCTATTCTAGTTGTTATCTTTTTTTGGAGTTAATGATAATCCAAGTGAACGCAATTCACGGACAAAGACATTAAATCCTTCCGGTGTTCCTGTTTGAATATCATTGTTTCCACTAACAATGGATTCATAAAGTTTTGTTCTTCCTGTAATATCATCAGACTTTACAGTCAGCATTTCTTTTAGTAAATGTGCTGCACCATGTGCTTCCAAAGCCCAGACTTCCATTTCTCCGAGTCTTTGTCCTCCCATATGAGCCTTACCTCCAAGTGGTTGTTGAGTTATTAAACCATATTTTCCAGTTGCACGAGCATGAATTTTTTTATCAACCAAGTGGTCAAGTTTTAACATATATTTATAACCAACTGTTACAGGTCTATCAAACTTTTTACCTGTCAAGCCGTCGTATAAATCAACTTGTCCTGATTCATCTAATTCAGCTAATTTAAGTGCATTTTTAATATCTGTTTCTGTAGCACCATCAAAAGTAGGTGTCGCCATAGGGACTCCTTTTCTCATAAGTTCTGCAGATGCACGAAATTCTTTATCAGTCATCTTTTCAAAAACTTCATTTTGTTTTTTACCATAGATTTTTTCAACAAAATCTCTTAAATCTGAAGTTGTTGTTTTCTTTGATTGAATTTCTTTCAGCATTTTATCTATTTTCTTTCCAAGACCTTGTGCAGCAAATCCAAGATGAGTTTCTAGAATCTGACCGACATTCATACGGGAAGGAACACCAAGTGGATTTAGAACTATATCAACAGGAGTTCCATCTGCACGGTAAGGCATATCTTCAACAGGTAAAATTCTTGAAACTATACCCTTATTTCCATGTCTTCCAGCCATTTTATCACCAGGTTGTAATTTAGTTTTATGTGCAACATATACTTTAATTTCTTTTAATACATCTGCATTCAAACTATTTCCTTCGCGGGCTTTGTCTTCTTGATTATCAAATTTTTCTTTCAAGTTTTTCATTACATTTTGATATTCTTCTTTTAATGAATCTAATTTTTCTTGAACTTTAACATCTTTTACAGATGCTTTTTTGAAATCGGAAGTTTTAATCTCTGATAGCATTTCAGCGGTAAGTTTTTTACCAATTAAAGATTTTAATGAACCTGTTCCAGAGACTAAAGTTTGACCCTCTATTAAACCACTAACTTGATCAGCAAAAGATTTTTCCATAATAGCAGATTCTTCCGCTCTGTTTTTATTTATATTTTCAATCTTTTGAAGTTCAATCATTTGAGAACGTTCATCTTTGGCTACTCCATGTCTGTTTAATACATCAACACCAATAACAATTCCCTCGTCTCCAGGAGAAACACGTAGTGAAGAATCCTTCACATTTAGTGCTTTTTCACCAAATATATCACGAAGCAATGTTTCTTCTGGTGTTAAATTTGTTTCGGATTTTGGTGTAACTTTTCCAACAAGTATATCTCCACCTTTAACATGAGCACCAACATAGATAATTCCAGACTCATCAAGATTCTTTAAGGAATCTTCTGATACATTTGGAATATCTCTTGTGAATATCTCAGGTCCTAATTGAGTATCTTGAGCCTTAAACGAGTACTCTTTAATATGTATAGAGGTAAATACATCATCTTTTGCAATCCTTTCTGATATAAGAATAGCATCTTCGTAGTTATAACCTCTCCAAGGCATAAAGGCAACTAATACATTACGGCCAATTGCAAGTTCTCCATGATCTGTGGAAGCACCATCAGCGATTATATCACCAACAGCGACTTTATCGCCAATTTTAACCAAAGGTTTCTGATGAATTATAGTATCGTTATTTGAACGTTTGAATTTTTGTAAATCATA
>CAZEWI010000024.1:0-11338 GCA_964514455.1 uncultured Bacteroidales bacterium
TCCCTATTAGTCTTATTCTACCCCTCTACCATCTCTAACCCCCTACCACCTCCTTTAACTTGACAAATAAATAATACAGACAATCAAAACCCATGAATAAATTATTCCACCGAGGGGCAACCTGCCCCGAGCCCGCAAGTTCCACTTGCGATAAAAAATAAACATTCAAACACCACTCAAAAAACATAACCTCAGCAAAAAAATAATTATAATAATGATAATAAAAATGAAATTAAAAGTTCCACTCACCAAAAAAACTATCCCCCACCACCGACAAATAACAACCAAAAAAATAATGAATAAAACAGACAAAAAATCCCCACATCAACCTTCAATCCACCAAAAAATTTTCCCCACTATTATTATTTAACCCAACACCAACACTTTCTCCACCCCACTCACCAAAAAAAACTTTTTCACACCACAAGTCTTCTTCCACCCGACCTCTCCTCCAACATCCATACTCTCGATCTACTCCCGCACCCACCTACTCCCGTTTTAACTTGACAAATAAATAATATAGATAAACACATTCTCCTCACTTTAATTTCAAACAGCACTCCTACAATAAAAAACACTTGCATAGGAAGAAAAATCCTAACATAATAAAGAAAAACGAGGAAAAAATGTTTATGTATAAAACGACAATAACCCTATTATATCCATTGATATGGCTTTACTTAAAACGCCGTATGAGCAAAGGAAAAGAGGACAAACTCCGCTTTTCTGAAAGACTAGGAAAATCAGACATCAGCAGACCGCAAGGCTTTTTAGTCTGGCTTCACGGGGCGAGTGTAGGGGAAATCAATTCATTAGAATCAGTAATCAAGACATTAAAAAAAGATTATCCAAAGATAAATATATTGCTAACCAGTGGCACAACGACATCGGCACCAATAGCGAAAAAAAAATATCCAGAAATAATTCATCAGTATATTCCAATAGATGTTCCGTTTTGTGTAAATAGATTTATGAAGCACTGGCATCCGGACCTCGCAATAAGGGTAGATTCAGACTTTTGGCCTTTGCAATTAGACTCGCTAAAAAGGAATAAAATCCCGAACATATTGTTAAATGGAGCGGTCAGCGATAAGACATATAAAACATATATGGAGCATAAAACTTTCACGAAAAAGATGTTAGATTCGTTCAGCGATATACTTGCGAAATCTGAAAAAGATGCCGAGCATTTAAGAAATATGGGTGCAAAAAATGTAGTAGTATGCGATAACATAAAATTCACGAATCCAGCACCTGTGGCCGACGAAAGCGAATTAAAAATTATGAAAGAAATATTCAAAAACAAACCGATTTGGCACAGTGCAGTTCTTGGCGAAGGCGAGGAAGAAATAGTTTTACAGGCCCATAAAAAAGTTCTAGAAAAGTTTCCGAATTCAATTTTAATAATCACACCAAGACATACAAATATGGGAGAAAACTTATTTAAAAAGGCGAAAGAACTTGGCTTAAATCCGATTCAAAGAAGTAAAACTAAAACACCAAATAAAAATACGAATGTGTATATTGCGGACACGATGGGGGAAATGGGATTATTTTATAAACTTTCACAGATAAGTTTTATGGGCCGTTCGTTATTGCCAGAATGTCGTGGATCCAGCCCATTAGAAGCGGCAAAATCCGATTCTCTAATAATCGCAGGACCATACACATCAACATTTGATGAATTATATTCAGAAATGGAATCAGCAGGAATCATAGACTCAGCAAGGGATAGCACTGAAATTGCGAAGCAAGTAAATAATTATTTATCTGATTCAAAAAAATTATCAAACAGAATAAAAGCCACAGAAAACTTTATAAAAACGAAAGATAAGACACTTGAAAAAATAATGAATACGATAAAAAAATATATCAAGAAATAGAACGGAGGGGCAAAATGGATTTAACACTTTTTGAAGCAATTTTATTATTAAAAACTCCACACGATGTAGAAAAATTTCTGAAAGATTTATGTGGAGCAACAGAATTAGAAGCAATGTTAAACCGCTTTGAAATTGCGAAAAAATTAAAAGCAGGAGTTCCACAACATCAAATAGCAAAGGAATTAAAAGTATCCGTTACCACCGTCACAAAAATAAATCACATTATGAAACGAGGGACGAACTTTGGATTCAGAAATGTATTAGAAAGATACCGTTGGAAACACCCGCTATCATTCAAAGTTGAAAAAGAATAATGGCTTATTTAGAACAGACAGAAAAAAATTATTTATTAAAAGTGAAAGCGATTCCACAATCTAAAAAAAATGCGATAATTGGGAAATGGAACGATTTAGTAAAAATAGCGATAACAGCAACCGCCGAAAAAGGCGAAGCGAATAAAACTTTAATAAAATTTTTATCAAAAGAATTCAAAATAAAGCAATCAGAAATTAAAATTATTTCTGGAGAAACATCACATATTAAAACAATTTCATTGCCATTGAGTGCTAAAATAGAAATATAAGAAAGACTTGTTTTTTGAAATTATTTTGCTATGATGTAAAAAAGGCATAAAAATGAACGACAGATTTCAAAGACTCAGTTTAATAGTTGAAAAATCAGGATTAAAAAAATTAAAAGAATCCAAAATTATGATTTGTGGAATTGGAGCAGTAGGCGGCACAACAGCATACACATTGGCTCGTTCAGGAATATACAATTTTATTTTAATAGATTTTGATGATGTGGATATTACGAATATAAATCGGCAATTTGTAGCCTTTGAATCCACCTTGGGAGAGAATAAAACCGAAGTAATGAAGAATATAATTTTAGATATCAATCCAAAAGCAAGTGTTAAAATAGAGAATCAAAAAATCACATCAAAAAATGCGAAAAAGATTATTGAAAAATACAAGCCAGATTTTATAGTTGATGCAATTGATGATACGAACGGAAAAATTGCTTTAATAAAATCAGCGAAAGACCTCGGGATTGAAATAATTTCCAGTATGGGGGCCGCGTTAAAAACGGACTTATCAAAAATAAAACTTGGAACAATAAATTCCGCAACGACTTGCCCGCTGGCCCGTTCAGTCAGGCAAAAATTAAAAACACAAGGAATTGATTACAGCGAAATTAAATGTGTATATTCATCGGAAATAATTGATTCAAAAATCAAAGAAGCAAAAAACGAGACAAAAATTTTACCATCATTTATGCCAATAACCTCGGCATTTGGTTTGTATATTGCGGATTATATAATCAAGAGGATTTTAGCAAAATGAAATTCGCTTGTAATGATATAGTAAAAGTTTTATTACCAACAAATTATAATTCTGGCTACGATTACATTTTAACCGAAGATGCTGAAATTGGGGATTTTGTTTGTATAAATGTCCGAAATATAAAATTTTTTGGAACTATAATCGGAGCGGGAGATTCTAATTTACCTCGTGAAAAAATTCGCAAAATAAATTATAAAGTTCAGGATTTTAAGTTATCAGAATCTGATATAAAATGGTTATTTCAAATGGCGAACTATACGATGATTCCACTTGGAATGGTATTAAAATTGATAATAAATGTCAGTTCAGTATTTGAGGAACCGAAACAAGAACTTTTATACAAACTTGGAACCAGCGAAAATAAAATTACAGAACAGAGACAAGCAGTCATTGATTGTTTTAGTATGAATCCCGATGAAAGTTTAAGTATAAATGATATAACATCAATTGCGAATGTATCGCGGAGTGTAGTGAATAATATGATAAAAGCCGGCTTTTTAGAGCAATCACTCGCCCGAGAAATAAAAACATTCAGGATTCCAGATTATTCAAATCCGACATCAGTTGAATTATCCGAATCGCAAAAAAAAGCAGTAAATGAAGTTGAATTATTTAACGGATTTAATGTTCATTTACTTGACGGAGTCACAGGCTCAGGCAAAACGGAAGTATATTTTGAACTAGTAGAAAAAGTATTAAAATCAAAAAAGCAAGTTTTAATAATGATGCCAGAAATTGCTTTAACAGCCCAATTTATAAGTCGTTTTGAAAAAAGATTTGGAGACAAACCGACATTATGGCATTCGGCATTATCGGAAAATAATCGCCGAGAAATTTGGAAAGGAGCAAATAAAAACGAAATTCAAATTGTGATAGGAACTCGTTCTGCCCTATTTTTACCATGGAAAAATCTCGGACTAATCGTGATAGATGAAGAGCATGATTCTTCATACAAACAGGAAGAGAATGGTATTTATCATGCAAGAGATATGGCAATTATGCGTGGAAAACTCCAAGATTTTCCAATAATTCTGGCCAGTGCGACCCCATCAGCAGAAACGATGTATAATGTAAAAATCGGAAAATATAAAAAGTCAATTTTAGAATCCAGATATGGCAATGCTACTATGCCAAAGATTTCAATAGTAGATATCAGGAAAGAAAAACCGGAACCAATAGATTCAAAAAAGATGTGGCTTTCACCAATTCTTGTTGAAAAGATAAAAGAAAATTTGGAAGCGAATCATCAAATAATGTTATTTTTGAATCGCCGAGGCTTTGCACCTATAACCGTATGTCCAAGATGTGGTTTTCCAATTCAGTGTGATAATTGTTCAGTGAATATGGTATATCATAAAAAGAAAAATGTTTTAGTCTGCCATTATTGCGGCTGTGAAAAAGCATTACCAAAAGTATGCGAGCATTGTGGCTATGATGAAGGCCTTATAAACAACGGAGTTGGAGTAGAAAAGATAAAAGAAGAATGCGAACTTAGATTTCCAAATGCAAGAACAATGGTTATATCAAGCGATCAGATTTCCGCACCAAAATCAATGGAAAGGATTATAAAAGCGATTGAAAATAAAGAAATAGATATTTTAATCGGCACTCAAATTTTAGCGAAAGGCCACCACTTTCCGAATTTAACATTAGTCGGAGTAGTTGATGCAGATATGGGATTATTTAATAATGATTTTCGTTCATCAGAAAAAACATTTTCAAACTTATTTCAAGTAGCAGGCCGAGCCGGTAGGGGCGAGATTTCAGGCGA
Source organism: uncultured Bacteroidales bacterium (assembly GCA_964514455.1). Classification (GTDB taxonomy): domain Bacteria; phylum Pseudomonadota; class Alphaproteobacteria; order Rs-D84; family Rs-D84; genus CAZEWI01. Next base: position 5,001 of record CAZEWI010000024.1, read on the forward strand.
AGTTTTAATCCAAACTATTCAACCCGAACACCCTGTAATTCTTGCCTTACAGGAATCTAACAGGGACAAACTTATGACCAATGATTTAGAGCAAAGACACTTATCAAAAATGCCTCCATATTCACGATTGATAGCAATTATAATAGAGTGCGAAGACGAAAATAAATTAAATATCTTTTGTAAAAAATTAGAGCAAGCAATTCCAAAAGCGAACGATGTAATAATTGCCGGACCAATAAATGCGACCATAGAAAAAATCCGAACATGGTATAGAATGAGGTTTTTAATTATGGGAGCAACAAATCTAAATTTACAAAAACTAGCAAGTCATTGGCTGAAAAAAGTCCAAACGCCAAACGGAATCAAAATAAAAATTGATGTAGATCCACAAAATTTTATGTAGGCAAAAAATGAAAATAGATTCAACATATAAATTATTATCAAAATCATCAAACTCCTTATCAGCAAGGGTTTTATTAAAATTTTTACTTTCAAAAAATGATGTTTATTTAATGAATAATCCAAATAAAGAACTTGGAATTTGGAAAACTATAAAAGTAAAATATTGGGAAAAATTATTATCAAAAGGAATGCCCGTATCAAAAATTACACATCAAAAAGATTTTTATGGTAATACATTTTTTACGAATAAAAATGTTTTATGTCCAAGACCAGACACAGAAACTATGATTGATTTTATATTAGAAAAATATGATAAAACTTTCAGCGGGAATATAATTGATTTAGGCACAGGTTCAGGTTGTATTCTTTTAAGTTTATTAAAACTTTATCCAAAAATGAAAGGCACAGGAATTGATATTTCAAATTCTGCATTAAAAGTTGCGAAAAAAAATTGTAAAATTTTAGGATTAGAAACAAAAGCAAAATTTATAAAATCAGACATAAAAAAAATATCAGAAATTGGCCAATATGATTTAATAGTATCAAACCCACCATATATTCCAAAGAACGATAGCCGAGTAAATTTAGGGGCAAAATTTGACCCAAAAATCGCATTATACGGGGGCGATGATGGACTTGATTTTTACCGAGTGATTGCACAAAAAGGCCGGAAAATACTAAAATCTGACGGAAAAATTTTTCTTGAAATAGGAGTCGGACAAACGACCGCAGTCAAACAAATTTTCCAGCAACAAAAATGGCTTTTTTGCGGAACAAAAAAAGACTTAAACAAAATCAACAGAATTTTAATTTTTAGCAAAAAATAGAATTTAATTATTCAACAGATTTATCATCAGCCACGAAATCATCTGAACCAATAGCATCTAATTTCAACAGTTGATTTTCCAAATCCTTGCGTTCAGAAGATTGATAACCGACATTGTCTTGCCCAGCAGGATTTTCTGATTCTTGAACGACAGGTTTAATCAACTTATCATAAATTTCTTGATTTTGAATTTCAGTTCCACTAATATCAGCCTCCAACAATTTATTTTGTTTAACAAGGAACAAATCATTCAGAGCAAGAGCAGTATATTGCATAACCGGCCTAGTTTTCGCTTCAACCAACCACTTAGGCAAAACAGGGTCATCAGAAACATACCAAAGAGTTGCCCAATAAACCAATCCCATAATAACGATTCCGCGGAGTATTCCAAAAAGCACACCAAAAGTATGATCAATCATCATAAAATAACTCATACCGATAGAGTCGTGAATTTTCCTAGAGATTCGTTTAGAAATAAAAAGAATAAGAATAAAAACTATAAAATAAGAAACAGCCATAGATATAAGCCCAGATTCAGAAAGTCCAAAAATATATTTAATAGCATCATCAACGAAAGGCCCTAAAAATCTAGCCCCCATCCAAGCCAAAAGCCATGAAAGAGTAGCCAAAGTTTCAAAAACGCCACCACGAACAGTAGCCAAAACGGTAGAGGCAATAATAACGATAAAGAAAATCCAATCTAAATTAGTAAGTCCAAACATCATCAATCCTTTAGCATTCCTGCACTTCGCCAAGGATTTAAGAAATCCAAAACGATACGATTTTTAGTTTTGAGTAGTTCATTATAATCACCATCAAAAGCAATTTTACCTTTATCTAGCATTAAAATTCTCTCACCAATTTCTCTAGCAACCAATAAATCATGAGTAATAGTAATAGCAGTAGCATCAAGATTTTTAATATGTTTATCTAGCAGAGCGATAATGTTGCTAGCCATAATAGGATCAAGCCCAGTAGTAGGTTCATCAAAGAAAAGCACTTCCGGTGAAGAAGCGATAGCCCTAGCAAGAGCGACTCTTTTTTTCATACCACCAGATAGTTCAGAAACTTCTTTTAACAAATCTGAATCAGAAAGCCCAACAGATTTAAGGAGTTCCGAGGCTTTAATTTTAGCATCATCATCAGAGATACCGTCATTCATCATCGGCCCAAACATAACATTATTCCAAACAGGAAGGCTATCAAACAGAGCAGACTCTTGAAAAAGCATACCGATAGAGCGATAAAAATGTTTTAATTCTTGTGGAGTCATTTTATCCATATCGCGATTTTTGAAAAACACTTGCCCACAATCAGCCTTCATCAATTTTAACAAAATTTTAATAAAGACGGACTTTCCAACCCCAGAAGGACCAAGGACTACAACACTTTGATGTTCATACAAATTCAGATTTATACAATCCAGAACGACATTGTCATCAAATTTTTTAACAAGAGATTTTATAGAAAACATAACATCATTTTTCATAATTATCCCCCTGTAAAAAATAAATCTGTTAAAACATAATTAAATAACAAAACCATAATAGCAGAAATAACGACAGCATTAGTAGTAGCCATACCAACACCTTTTGCACCTTGCTTTGTATTGTATCCAAAGAAAGCACCAATAGTAGTAATAATGAAACCGAACACCATACCTTTAATCATACCCGAGACAACATCTTTCATAGCGATTGAATCCACTAATTTATAAAGATAAGGTTCAGGAGGAAAATTCAAGAAAGCCGTTCCGACGAAATAACCACCAAAAATTCCAATAATATCTGCGACGAGAACAAGAAGAGGCATAACCAAAATTCCGGCCCAAATTCTAGGAGCAACAAGGTATTTCATAGGCTCTACGGACAGAGTAGTCAAAGCATCAATTTGTTCAGAAACTCTCATAGTTCCAATTTCAGCGGAAATAGAAGAACCTGATCTAGCACTAATCATAAGCCCAGCAAAAACCGGCCCTAATTCACGAACAACGGCCAAAACGATAATCAATGCCATCGTTCCCATAGCATTAAATTGGGAAAATCCGGAATAAATTTGAAGAGTCATAACCATACCGGAAAACAAAGCAGTAATCGCAATCAGAGGCAAAGAATAAAAACCAATTACGACCATTTGTTTCAGAATATTTTTGAAATAAAACGGAGGAGTAACCATATTATATAAAACTTTCAAAAAGAACAAAACGAACAAACCGATTTGCTCAAAAATAGAGATAACGAACATACCAATAGAATTTACAAAGTTCATTATTTTTCGTCCTCGCCAATAATTTTATCTTTAATTTGATAAACTTTATAACCTACACGCAAAGGATTATTTTTATTTTTCTCAACATAATCGGAAAATTTTTCTTCAAAGACCGCCCCATTAAAAGAAGAAGCATGCCTTAGAATCAATTCATTATTTTTTTTGAAAATAAATCCGACATGACCGATTAAAAGATTAGTCCCAATTTCCTCTGGCAAATTATGATTATCAAGAACAACAGCAAAGATTGCGGGCTCATCAAAATTTTCGTTTATCAATTTCAGATTAGAATCCCAAGGCAAATAATGAAGACTAAGTTCTTTTTTTCTTTCAGACTTTCTAATATCGTGCATTTTTTTGAACCAAGATTTTTTATCAATTTCCCTAGTAATCAGAACAGTAGGTTCTCCGAGTTCATCAGTAATATCAACGATTAAATTTTTATTATTTTTAACGAAATCCAATTCAAAGAAATGATTTCTTTCTTCAAAATTCACATCACCATCTTTGTAAGATATATTTTTTTTGACATCAAGGAAATCATCAAAATCACTAGCGGAAGCAAGAGCCAAAACAGTTTCAACATAAGTAATACAATCAAAAGCATCAAAGCGATAAAAAGGATCAGGGTCAAATTCATTTTCTTCGCCCAGAGGATCTAGAATATAAGGCTCTCCAATAAATACAGCACTAAATTCATCAAGTTTTTCATAGAAAGGTTTTTTTTGGACGATCATATCATTGACCTGTTCCACAGAAACCGAAGCAGCAACAGGAGTAAAAACAAGAAATCCGAATAAAAAAGCAGCCAATAATTTCAACAAAATATCCTTCCTTTTAGATTATAATTTTATTCTAAATAAATAATTTATAAAATCAAGAACTCTTTTATGCTTGAAAAAGTTTTTTTAAGAATTAGAATGAATATAATCATAAAACCAAGAGGTTCTAAAAATGAAACTTTTTATATCTTTAATTTCCATAATGCTTTTAACCTCCTGCACAAATTTAATGATAAAACCGGACAGCATAAACCCTAGGAACCGAACGATTTACACACAGAGGGGCGGAGATGGAATGTTGTATAGGGCAAAAACAATTTTAGCAGACCGAGGCTGGGATTTAAAAGTTGGCAAAGCAAAGGGTGACATCAATTCGGACGGCCTTGATATAGAATCAGTAAAGATTGATTCAAACACGCATTACTATATGAAAGTAAAAAGATATAAATTATGGTTTGTTCCGTTGTATTGTATGTTTAACGGCGGTGAATTTTGGGTATATAATGTATCCATAGCCAACAATCAAACAGGGGAAGAACTTTTAATTTGGGACGACTATGGCTGTGCTGATTCGTCAGCAAAAAGATTTAATGAATTATTAGACATTTTGGAAAATAATTGATGAAATATCAACTATACATACACACACCATATTGTGTATCAAAGTGTGCGTATTGTGCATTTTTTTCAGTGTGTAATAAACCGGATTGGGAAAAATACGAGTCATCAATAATTCGTGATCTATTATACTGGAAACAAGAAATATCAGACATTGAATTCCAGACAATATATTTTGGCGGCGGCACACCAAGTTTAATGCCCGAGCAAACATTTGAAAGAATAATGAATGCGATAAAGAAAAATTTCCAGATTGAAAAAAATGCGGAAATATCAATGGAGAGCAATCCAAAAACTCTGGGATTTGATAAATTAAAATTTTTTAAGGAAATTGGCTTAAATCGTCTATCAATCGGAGTCCAATCATTAAACGATGAGAACTTAAAATTTTTGGGCCGTATTCATACAGCAAAAGAAGCAAGAGATTTTATAGAATCCGGAAAAAAACTTTTTGAAAATATATCATGCGATTTTATTTACGGCCTACCGAATCAAAAATTATCAGAATTTGAAAAAGAATTAGAAGAAATAAAAAATTTAGGAGTCCAACATTTATCACTATACGAATTGAGCATAGAAGAAAATTCAATTTTATCAAAACAAGGCTTCAAAGCAATAGATTCCGACAGAGGTATGAATTTTTATTCCGCAATAGAAAACATTTGTAAAGAATACAAAAGATATGAAATTTCAAACTATGCTAAATCAGGCTTTGAGTGTAAGCATAATAAAAACATCTGGCAAGGCAAAGCATATATCGGAGTCGGTCCTGCATCTGCTGGCCGAATTTTGAAAAATGACGAATGGTATGAAACTTATACACCAGCGGAAATAAAAAATTGGGGAAATAATCCGACAACAGAAATAAAAAAATTATCAGAGAAAGAAAGAAACGAAGAAAAAATAATAATGGGTCTCAGAACGATTTACGGATTAGAATTAAACGAAGAAATAAAAAAAATAATAGACTTCAATTATATTAAAAACAATAAACAATACTTCAATATAAAATCAAATCAGGACAATCAAATTGATTCAGATTCAAATCAGGACAACCAAATTGATTTAGATTCAAATAAAAAAATAAATTCAAATAACTCTGAAACTTTATCACTAACAAACTCTGGAAGATTAGTCCTAGATACACTCCTCCCAAATTTAATAAAATAATTTTTCTATCTATTATCATTTGCACAACTATCCATATAATTATTTCCTTTGTCATTCAGAGGCAGGCTCTGCCTGCCGTGGAATCCAATCTAAACATTCCTTATTCCCTCTACCGCTTGCGGGGGAGGACGAAATCGCCCTAGCGATTTCAGGAGGGGGTGTCCAACATTCAACTTTCCCTCTCCCGCTTGCGGGGGAGGACAGAAATTACAAAGTAATTTCAGGAGGGGGTGTCAATCCTTCCTTATAAACTCTCCGCCGTCATTCCGCAT
>CAZEWI010000025.1:0-11161 GCA_964514455.1 uncultured Bacteroidales bacterium
GTTAGGGGTTGTAGCTCAGTTTGGCTAGAGCGCTTGCATCGCACGCAAGAGGTCGTGAGTTCGAGTCTCATCAACTCCACCAAAATTTCAAAAATAAAATAAATAAAAAATCCGCCTTAGAGACGGATTATTAAAGTTGAAAAAATAAATATGTAGAAATAATAAAATTAAAGTCAGAACATCAACTAGGTAAATTGTAGCCAATTTTTCAGTGAATGGGCAAAAAAGGTCTTATTAAAGACTCCATAAACCCCCTTATTCACGCTCTGACGATATCATTATGACTTATATACAATACTAAATCAATAAGTACCTATTCCTAGGATTTTTATTGAATTTTTACTTCTTTTATGCTATAATGCACTTATTAAAATACAAGGGGAATAATATGATTACAATAACTATCATAATATGTGCTATTGCTATAGTTAAAGCTATTGAGGAATCTACAAAAAAATGAATAAAAATAAATATATGATTGAAGCAATTAAATTATCCGCTAATTCAAAAGGAACTGGCGGGCCTTTTGGTTCGGTTATAGTAAAAAATGGAAAAATTGTCGGAAAAGGCTATAATAAAGTTATTAAAAATCATGATGCTTCTGCTCATGGTGAAATTATGGCTATTCGTGATGCTGGTAAAAAGTTAAATACTTTTGATTTATCTGATTGTGATTTATATACTAATTGTGAGCCTTGTCCTATGTGTCTTATGGCTGCCAAATGGGCAAATATCAGAAACATATATTTTGCAGCAACTAGAAAAAATGCCGCTAAAATAGGATTTCGTGATGATTTTTTATATAAAGAATTAAAACCAGATACAAAAACTGGAATACATCTAGCAGATTCAGAACAAGATGCTATAAATGTTATGTATAATTGGAAAAAAAAGAATTCTACAATAAAATACTGATAAAATATATTTTCTTGACTTTATTCGTTTTTCTTGTATTATAAAAGCATAGATTTATTCTAAACACTTCTTTGAAAATTTTCTTTTGGAAAAACTAAAAAAGATTCTCTAGATTGTTAAAATAAGTATCTATAACAAGAGAAACACCTAAAACAAAAGGAATATAAAATGTTAAAAGGTAAAGTTAAATGGTTTAATAGCAAAAAATGCTTTGGGTTTATTCAACCTGATGATGGCGGAAAAGATGTTTTCGTTCATATCACAGCACTTGAAAAATCTGGATTGAAAACATTGAAAGACAATCAAGAAGTTAGTTTTGAAATAACTGAAGAAAAAGGCAAAAAATCTGCCACAGATATTAAACTTATCTAATTTGTTTAATGTTAAAAATAAAAAACGGGCAATTGCCCGTTTTTTTATTCCATTGGTTCTATGTCCTCATTTTCGGAGTGATCCTCCGGAGCAACAAGCATTTCGTCTGCCAAAACACCAGCCTTTTCCATAATTTTATCAAGAATTTCTTTTTGCAATTCTTCATTTTCTTTCAAAAACTTTCTGGCGGCTTCTCTTCCTTGGCCGATTCTTTGACTATTATACGAGAAATAAGCACCGGCTTTTTCAACCACACCCATTTTTACCCCCATATCTAAAATCTCACCAGTTCTGGAAATACCTTCACCATACATAATTTCAAATTCAACTACTCTAAAAGGAGGAGCAACCTTGTTTTTAACAACCTTTACTCTGGTTTCATTTCCAACAACATTATCTTTATCTTTGATTTGTCCGATTCTACGAATATCTATGCGAACAGAAGCATAAAACTTTAATGCATTTCCACCAGATGTAGTTTCGGGACTACCGAACATAACACCGATTTTCATACGAATTTGATTGATAAATATCAAAAGGGTATTTGAACGAGATACAGTTCCCGCTAATTTTTTTAATGCTTGAGACATAAGTCTGGCTTGTAATCCAACATGTGTATCACCCATTTGTCCCTCTAATTCTGCTTTTGGAACAAGGGCAGCAACAGAATCAACAACTACAACATCAAGAGCACCAGATTTTACAAGCGTATCTGCAATTTCAAGTGCTTGTTCCCCAGAATCAGGTTGAGAAACAATTAAATTTTTAACATCTACACCTAATTTTTTAGCATAACTAGGATCAAGAGCATGCTCTGCATCAATAAAAGCACATGCCCCACCTGTTTTTTGAGCCTCTGCAATAGCATGTAAAGCAAGTGTTGTTTTACCAGAACTCTCTGGTCCAAAAATTTCAACTATACGACCCTTTGGAAATCCTCCAATACCAAGCGCTATATCAAGTCCAAGTGATCCAGTTGAAATAGCAGGTATCTTTGCAATCTCGCCTTCACCCATGGTCATAACCGCACCTTTACCAAATTCCTTTTCAATTTGAGCCAAGGCCATTTCCAATGCACTATTCTTTTTTACTACATCGGCTTCTTTTGCTTTCGCCATTGTTTTCTCCTATTTTTGTATTAAACTAAATCCATAATAACACGATTAAAAAATTAAAGCAAGAAAAAAATGTTCTTATTTTGTTCTAATTATTTAAGGGCTTGTTTTTAGCTTATTTTAATTTCAAAGAATCGTCTTTGTTAAAGGAATATATATAAGACAAAGTCAGTAGTCCAAGGTAAAAAGCAGTTTCTGACATTTCTTCAATTGGTTCATTATGAGAACCCTCTGCTACACTTGTTATAATGAATAAAACAAATAAATATACAAAGTACCAGACATAATATTTACTATGGCTAATCAATTTTCTTAATGTTTTATAATTTTTCATTAAAATACTACCACAAAAGAAAAATCCAAACACCAAAACACTTATCATAAATAATTTTAACATGGGTAAATCATTCATTTTAACAAAATTATTAGGTATATCTGTTGGATAAAAAATTCTGCCCCAAGATAATTCTCTAAAAGTAAAAACTAAAAATAAATAAGCAGAACATAAAAATAATGGACGAACAGACGTATCTATATTTTGATTTTTATATCCATATAAATTTACTAAAAAACAAAAAAATAGTATAAATATTTGAGATATCTCAATAGGACCCCACTCATAATAAAATGTAATATCAAAACAATTGGTAAATGCTAGAATAAGCAAACACACACCGAATATTACATTTATTAAAAACAATTTATTCAATCTAAAAATTAAATTTTTCATATTTTCTCCTTTTTAAGGATTTTAATCAATTAAAATAAAAAAATCAATAAAATCCGTCTTGAATTTGTAGAAAAACTTATTATATTATAAGCATGGTAAAAAAGGAGTATTAAATATGTTTCAACCTATACATAATTATGTTTTACTTGAACGCCTGAATGAAGGCGAAAAAACCGCTGGCGGAATTATAATTCCTGACACAGCAAAAGAAAAACCAGTTCGTGGTAAAGTTATCGCTGTTGGAAATGGCGAATATCAAGACGGAGATTTAATCCCTATGTCTATTAAAGTTGGTGATATTGTGATGTTTACTAAATGGGCATCATCATCATCAGAAATTAAAATTGATGGAAAAGATTATATTATAATCAAAGAAAATGAAATACTTGGAATATTAAAATAAAGGAATTTATTATGGCTAAAAAACTAATGTTTAATGAAGATGCTAGAAAATCTTTAATCGCAGGTGTAAATAAACTTGCCGATACAGTTAAAATCACTATGGGGCCAAAAGGCAGAACGGTCGTAATTGATAAATCTTATGGCACACCAGTCGCCACAAAAGATGGAGTTAGTGTTGCAAAAGAAGTCATACTACCAGATAATGGAGAAAATTTAGGGGCTAGAATGATTCGCGAAGTTGCTAATAAAACTGCTGATATTGCAGGAGACGGAACTACAACAGCAACGGTGTTGGCTCAAAAAATCATAAACGAAGGATTCAAAATGGTTACTGCTGGTATGAATCCTATGGATATTAAAAGAGGTATTGATATTGCTGTAAATAAAGTTGTAGAAGATATTGAAAAACATGCTAAAAAAATATCTGATAATTCTGAAATAGCAAGTGTTGCTACTATTTCTGCTAATAGCGATAAAGAAATCGGTGAAAAAATTGCCGAGGCTATGAATAAAGTTGGAAAAGAGGGTGTTATCACAGTTGAGGAAGCCAAAGGTATTGAAACTGAAATAGATGTCGTTGAAGGCATGCAATTTGATCGTGGATTTTTGTCTCCTTATTTTATAACTAATTCTGATAAAATGCAGGTGGAAATGGAAAATCCTTACATTTTAGTTTCAGAGAAAAAAATTCCAAATCTCCAATCTTTACTTCCAATTCTAGAACCTATTGCTCAGAGCGGAAGGGCATTACTAATCATTGCTGATGATGTTGAATCCGAGGCTTTGGCTACTCTTGTTCTAAATCGCTTACGTGGAGGATTGAAAGTCTGTGCTGTTAAAGCCCCAGGTTTTGGCGATCGCAGAAAAGAAATGCTAAAAGATATTGCAATACTCACAAAAGCAACTCTTATTTCTGATGATATGGGTATGAGTTTGGAAAATCTAACATTAAACTTACTTGGAACTGCTAAAAAAGTTGTTGTAGATAAAGAAAATACTTTAATTGTTGATGGTGCTGGTGATTCTAAAGATATTAAAAATCGTGCCGACGAAATTCGCTCTGCTATATCAAAAACTACATCTGATTATGATAAAGAAAAACTTTCTGAAAGACTTGCTAGATTAGTCGGAGGTGTCGCTGTTATTCGTGTTGGTGGTATGACTGAACTTGAAGTTAAAGAAAAGAAAGATAGAGTTGATGATGCTCTGCATGCCACTCGTGCAGCCGTTGAAGAAGGTATAATTGCTGGTGGTGGAGTCGCTTTACTTCGCTCAATTAAATCCCTTGATGGACTAAAAGGAGCCAATACTGATCAAAATATAGGCATTGATATTATTAGACGCTCTCTAACTGCTCCTATGGCTCAAATTGCTGAAAATGCAGGTGTTGAAGGTGCTATTGTTACTGAAAAAGTTATAGAGATGTCTGACTATAATATGGGCTATAATGCTCAAACAGGCGAATACCTAGATATGATGAAAGCAGGAATTATTGATCCTGCTAAAGTTGTAAAGGCCGCGATTCGTGGTGCTTCTAGTGTCGCAGGAGTTATGATTACAACAGGTGCTGTCCTTGCTGAAATACCATCTGAAAAAGATGATAAAATGTCTGGCGGAATGGGTGGAATGCCTATGATGTAAAAAATCATAAATTATAAATCCCCTTAAATAAGGGGATTTTTTTATTTTTTCTTGAAAAAAAAGATTTTGGCTGCTAGGATTTATAGTATATAAATTAAAGGAGTTAAAATGGATATTTCAAATATGACTTTTGAAGAAGCTATTACAAAATTAGATGCCATTGTAAAAAAAATGGAATCAGGTCAAATCTCGTTAGAAGAAAGTGTAAATGCTTATGAAACAGGAATTAAACTAAAAGAGTTCTGTGAAAAAAAATTAAAAGAAGCAGAATTAAAAATTACTCAATTAAAACCCGAAACTCTAAACTCTGATGGAAATATAGAATCTAAACTTTTTGAATAAATATGGAAATTCAAGATAAAAATCTTTCGCCTGTTATGGCTCTTTATGTAAATCTTAAAAAAGAATATAATGATGCTATTCTTTTGTTTAGACTTGGGGATTTTTACGAGATATTTTTTAATGATGCTATAATCGCTTCAAAAGTTTTAGATTTAGTTTTGACTAAAAGAGGCAAAACTGAAAATAACGATATTCCTATGTGCGGAGTGCCTTTTCATGCTAGTGATAATTATATTGCAAGACTTGTAAAAGCAGGATATAAGGTCGCTATTTGCGAACAAATGGAGACTCCTGAACAGGCTAAATTACGTGGTGCTAAACAAATTAAAAGAGAAATTATTAGAGTAATAACACCAGGCACTATCGTTGATGAAAATTTACTAAATCCAGATCAAAATAATTATCTGTGTGCTATTTATAAACATAGTTTGGCTTGTTTTGATTTATCTACTAATGATTTTAGAGTTTTTGATTACAAAGATGATAATTTATCTGATTATTTGAATAAATTAAATCCTAGTGAGATTTTAATTTTAGAGCAATTTAGTGAAGAAAATTGGGTTAAAAATTTATCTAATAGAAAGTTATATTTTATAAATGAAAAATTTATTATTAAATCAAATTTGAAAAATGATTTAGGTCTTGATGATAATTTTTCTGATAATGATTCTATAGTTGTTGCTATGATTAAACACTATCTAGATAAAACTATTATGGATTTTAATTTTAAGCCCGCTAAAATCAAAAAAGAAACTTTTGATAAAAAATTACAAATTGATATTTCTACTTGGAAAAGTTTAGAAATAGATAATTCTATTTTTGGTGATAAAAATATGTGCTTACTTTCTGTTATTGATAAAACAGAGACGGCAGGAGGATCAAGAAAACTTAAACAAAATTTATTAAATCTTAGCACAGATTTAGATTTAATTGAATCAAGACAAAATAAAATTAAAACTTTTATAAATGATAAAAATTTAATGAGTGATTTTATTAGTCTATTAAAGAAAACACCTGATTTAGAAAGATCTTTATCGCGAATTTTATCGGGTAAAACTATGCCAAGAGATTTGAAATCAGTTTCAGATTTTATATCTTTAACTCCAAAATTTTTAGTTTTATTAAAACACTTTAATGATATTAAATGTGAAGAATTAAAAACTTTTGATAGTCTCTCCCTTGATTTAGAAAAAGGATTATCTGATTCACTTCCAGCAACTTTTAGAGATACAGGAATAATCGCAAATGGTTATTCAGATATTCTTGATAATTTTAGAAATATGTCTTCTAATTCTCATCAAATGATTTTGAATTTACAAGAGGAATATATTAAAAGAACTAATGCTAATAATCTTAAAATAAAGTATAATAATATCTTTGGATATTTTATTGATGTACCTCCTAAACAAGCCGAAAATCTTACATCTGATAATGAATTTATTCATAGGCAAACTCTGGTCTCTGGTTTAAGATTTACAACTCATAAATTATCTGAATTAGAAAATGATATTCGCTCATCTCAAGATAAAGCAACCGCTATTGAAAAAGATATTATAAATGAGTTTATTGAAAAAATTAAATCCATATCTGATGATTTACAAATTTGGGCCGATTTAATTTCTGATTTTGATTTTATTATATCTCTCGCGAAAGTTGCTCTTTCTGATAATTGGGTTTGTCCAGAAATGACTTATGATAAAACTTTTGATGTTATCAATGGTCGTCATCCTGTTGTAGAAAAATTCTTATCCGATAATTACAAAAACTTTATAGCAAATGATTGTATTTTAACCGATAAAAATATATGGCTTATCACAGGTCCTAATATGGCTGGAAAATCCACTTTTTTAAGACAAAATGCAATAATTATTGTTCTGGCTCATCTGGGTTCTTTTGTTCCTGCTGATTCGGCAAAAATAGGCATAGTTGATAAACTATTTTCCAGAGTTGGTGCAAGTGATAATCTTGCTAGTGGGCAATCTACTTTTATGGTAGAAATGTTAGAGACTGCTAAAATTCTTAATGAAGCAACTGAAAATAGTTTTATTATTTTAGATGAACTTGGAAGAGGAACTTCTACTTGGGACGGACTTTCTATTGCTTGGTCTGTTTTAGAATACTTAAATAAATTAAATGCTAGAATTTTATTTGCTACACATTATCACAAATTGACCGTATTAGAAGAGTCTAAAAGTCATATTGAAAATCATACGATTGATATTACCGAATATAATTCAGAAATTATATTCAAGCATAAACTAATTAAAGGTGTAGCAAATAAATCTTATGGTATTTATGTTGCTAAAATGGCTGGTGTTCCTGATAATATCATACATAAAGCAAATCAAGTTTTATCTAATTTGGAAAATAGTGATAAAAAAGACTTAAAGCAATTAAATCTTTTTGAAATGCCTATTATTCAAAGTAATCCAAATGAAAAAATTATTAAAAAACTAAAAGAAATAAATCTAAATAATATGACTCCAATAGAAGCATTAAATGTTTTATCAACAATTTTATCGGAATTAAAATAATGGCAGATGGTTGGATTATTTTAGATAAACCTAGTGGAATTACCTCTACAAAAGCAGGTTCTATATTAAAAAAAATATTTAATGAAAAAAAACAAGGGCATTTAGGAACTCTTGACCCTATGGCATCAGGTGTATTACCTATTGTTTTTGGTGAAGCAACTAAAACTATTCCTTATATAAATAATAAACAAAAAGAATATATTTTTAATCTGGTTTTTGGCTCGGAAACAGATAGCCTTGATGCAACCGGCTTAGTATTAAAAACAGATTCAAAAAGGCCAATAAAAAAAGATATATTGGCAAAAATACCGGCCTTTTTGGGCATTGTTGAACAAATTCCTCCAAAATATAGCGCGATTCATCTTGACGGAAAGAGGGCTTATGAATTAGTCCGAAAAGGTATTGATTTTGAAATTAAACCAAGAAAAATAGAAATTTTTGAATTGGAATTATTGGACTATGATGAAAAATTTAATAATTGGGCAAAATTCCGAACTCTTTGTTCAGAAGGCACTTATATCAGGACTTTGGCAAGCGATATTGCTAAATCTCTAGGTTTGATAGGGCATATTGATTATTTAAGAAGAATAAAATCAGGGCCTTTTTTGGAAAAATCAACAGTTTCACTTGAAATCTTGAAAAAAATGTTTAATAATAATGAAATCGAATCGCTAGTAGAACTCTTAAGGCCGATAGATATGGGGCTGGGCGACATCCCGGTTATTGAAATATCGGCGGAAAATCAGGCTAGAATCCTTAAAGGAATGCCGATTTTGGGCGAGGGTAATGGACCAGTGAGAATTTATTCAAATGGAACTATTCTAGCTATCGGTGAAACACGCAATGGATATATTTACCCAAAGCGATTACTAACAAAACTAAAAAGGTAGTAAGATGTCGATAAATAAAGAAAAAAAAACAGAATTGATTAAATCATTCTCTGTTTCTAAAACAGATAATGGTGGTTCGGTAGAATCTCAAGTTGCTATTTTAACTGAAAATATCCATAATTTAACAGAACATATGAAAAAAAATCCAAAAGATAATCATTCTAAACGTGGTTTGTTAAAAATGGTAAATAGAAGAAAAAAATTGTTGGCTTATATCAAAGGTAAAAGCCAAGAAAATTACGAATCTATAATTAAAAAATTAGGTATTCGTAAATAAAAACACAAGCCTTCTTATCTTTTTAAGAAGGCTTGAATATAAGGAATTTCTTATGAAAGAAATAAATAATGATCTGATAAAAAAATTTATAAAAATACTAATTGTATCAAATATCGCTTTGATTGGCAGTTGTTCAGTATTAGTTGTTTTATCCGAAAAAAAAGAACAGAAAAAACAAGAGTTGTTCTTAAATATGGGTGAAAAAGAAGAACAATTTCATCAAAATCCAAATTTTGAAAACAAAAAAAGGGTTGATAGTGCAAGAAAGGTATTTTTTGATTTTATCGGGGAAAGAGATTCCTTGTAAATGAAAAGAACACGTCATTAAAACGTTTCTTTTTATTGACATAAGGTCAATAGAGATAAGCGATTTTGATGACGAAAATAAAAACAAACCAAATAAGGAGAAATTTATGTTTGGTATATTAAAAAATAAAAAAGAAAAAAATGGGATTGTATTAAATAATCCTCAAAAAATGTCAATGGAATGGGGTGGAAAAACTCTAACATTGGAAACAGGTCGTTTTGCTAAACAAGCAAGCGGATCTGTTATGGTAACTTACGGAGAAACCGCAGTACTAGGTATTGTTGTTGCTTCTAAAACAGCGGTAGAAGGTCAAGACTTCTTCCCTCTATCTGTTGATTATGTTGAAAAAATGTCTGCTGTCGGAAAAATTCCAGGCAGTTTTAATCGTCGTGAAGGACAATTATCAGAAGATGAAACTCTTAAATCTAGATTGATTGATAGACCGATTCGTCCTCTATTCCCTGATAATTTCAAAAATGAAACTCAAATTCAAACTTATGTTTATGGTTATGATAAACAAAATAGCCCAGATATAGTTGCTATGATTGCTGCTTCTGCTGCTCTCGCTATTTCTGGTGTTCCTTTCAAGGGACCTATTGGTGCAGCCAGAGTTGGTTATGCAAATGGAGACTACATCTTTAATCCAATCAATGATGATCGTAAAGATACTATGCTTGATCTTATCGTTGCTGGAACAAAAGAGGGTGTTCTTATGGTTGAATCAGAGGCTCAAGAATTGTCCGAAGATGTTATGCTCGGTGCTGTTGAAGCAGGATTCAAATTCTTTCAACCTGTTATAGACTTGATTCAAGAATTTAAAGCAAAATTCGGAAAACCAGATTGGGAAGTTGCTGAATTACCTGAAGAATATATCTCTATGCAAAAAGATTTTGAAAAAAGATATACTGCCGAAGTTACAGAGGCTTTAACTATGTCTCATAAACTTGAAAGATTATCTCGCCTTGATGAAATTGTTGAAGAGGCTATAGCTTCTCTTGGAGATGATGTTGCTGACTTACACAAAAAATGGGCAAAAGAAATTATTGATCATTTAACGGGTCATATTATGAGAACTAACATTTTACAATCTAAGCCTAGAATTGATGGTCGTGATAATAAAACAGTTCGCCCAATTGAAGTTGAAGTTGGATTACTTCCTAGAACTCATGGTTCTGCTTTATTCACAAGAGGTGAAACTCAAGCATTAGTTTCAGTTACTCTTGGAGGACAAGCAAATGCTAAACTTATAGACGATATGGACGGAAAAAGAGATCAAAATTTCTTATTACATTATAATTTCCCTTCATTCTCTGTTGGCGAATGTGGTCGTCTAAAAAGCCCAGGTCGTCGTGAAATAGGACATGGTAAATTAGCATGGAGAGCAATTCACCCTATGCTTCCTAGCCAAGATGAATTTGATTATGTGATTCGTATTATCTCTGATATTCTTGAATCTAATGGTTCTTCTTCTATGGCAACTGTTTGTGGATCTACTCTCGCTCTTATGGACGCAGGTGTTCCTTTGAAAAAACCAGTTGCTGGTATCGCTATGGGACTTGTTAAAGAAGGCAAAGATTTTGCTGTTTTAACTGATATTCTTGGTGATGAAGATCAT
Source organism: uncultured Bacteroidales bacterium (assembly GCA_964514455.1). Classification (GTDB taxonomy): domain Bacteria; phylum Pseudomonadota; class Alphaproteobacteria; order Rs-D84; family Rs-D84; genus CAZEWI01. The sequence continues at coordinate 11,141 of CAZEWI010000025.1, forward strand.
CTTGGAGATATGGATTTCAAA
>CAZEWI010000026.1:0-10512 GCA_964514455.1 uncultured Bacteroidales bacterium
TGTGGCACTATGAGCAATAGCAGCCATATCTTGTGCTTCCTGAACATTATTAGAGCATAATAAAGCAAAGCCAGTTCCTCGGACAGCCATAACATCGCTTTGATCTCCAAAAATTGATAGAGCATGTGTCGCGATTGCTCTTGCAGAAACATGCATAACAAAAGGTGTCAATTCCCCCGCGATTTTATACATATTTGGAATCATCAAAAGAAGTCCTTGTGAGGCTGTGAAAGTAGTTGTTAAACTTCCCATTTGTAGAGCACCATGAACTGCACCGGCAACTCCTGCTTCGGATTGCATTTCAACACAAGTTGGTATTTGTCCCCAAATGTTTTTTTTATGAGCAAATATCCATTCGTCCATCAACTCTCCCATAGTGGAAGATGGTGTAATAGGATATATTGCGGATATTTCTGATAGGCGATATGCTACATCAACACAGGCAGTGTTTCCATCAACGATTAGTTTTTCAGTGGTCATTTTGTTTCTTCTTTTGTTTTAGGTTTTATATTTAGTGAATGAAGTGCCTTGACCATATCAACAGCACGATTCATTTGATAATCTTCTAATTTTTTCTCTTCTTTATTAGAGTCTTTTGAATCTTTTGATTTTGTAATGTCTTCTTCGTCTTCATTTTTTAATGCTCCGACTAATGTAGATTCAGAAAATATGTCTTCTTTCTTTTCCAAAGCCTCAACTTTTGATTGTAAGACTTCAACATCAGGAGTAATTCCTTTTGCTTGAATTGATGTTCCGTTTGGTGTGTAATATCTGGAAATAGTGATGTGAATTGCTGTTCCATCTCCCAAAGGTCTTTGTTGTTGAACACTACCTTTACCAAATGATTGAGTGCCCATAATAACTCCTCTTTTATTATCTTGAATTGCACCAGCAACAATTTCACTAGCCGAGGCGGATCCATGATTTATCAAAACAACAAGAGGTTTTCCGTTTGTAATATCTCCGGCTTTGGCAGATTGAATATCAATGTCGGTTTTATCTCTGCCACGAGTAGAAACAATATCTCCTGAGTCAAGAAATAAATCGGAAACCCCAACAGCAGCACTTAAAAATCCACCAGGGTTATTGCGAACATCAAGAACATATCCGACAATTTCTTTTTTATTTTTTTTGGCTTCTTGTTCCATTTTTTTAATTTCGCTTTCAACTTCGCGGACTGTTTTTGCTCCAAAATCAGAAATACGAATTGTTCCGACATTTTCCTTTAATTCTGATTTTACAGATTTTGTTTTTATTAAATCTCTTTTCAAGTTTAATGTTCTTGGTTCATTCCCAGGAGTTAAAACTGTTATTTTTACTTTTGTCCCAGGTTTCCCTTTCATCTTTTTAATTGCTTGATTTAGAGTCATACCAGAAACTTGTTCGCCGTTGATGTGAGTTATGTAATCTCCTGCTTTTACACCAGCCTTTTGAGCGGGACTATCGTCAATAGGAGATATAACTTTGATTGCTCCTCGGTCGGCTGTAATTTGAATTCCAAGACCACCAAAACTGCCGGAAGTTCTGTCTGAAAAGTTTTTTAAGTCTTCTTCGGATAAATAACTGGAATGAGGATCTAATTCGGTAAGCATTCCATTGATTGCACCTTCCAGAACTTTTTTTTCATCAACTTCTTCCACAAAGTTTTCACGAGCAGTTTCAAAAACTGTCGCAAATTTTTTCAGCATTTGATAGATTTCTTCCTCTGATAAATGTTTTACAGGTTCAGTTTTTGGCTCTTCTGCCATAATGTTAAAACTAAATACTGTTAAAAATAAAAAAGTTAAAAGATTGCGAAACATTTTAATCTCTCCTTGGTTCTGCAAATTTTTTTGCTGGGTTGATAGCATTATTTTGATATCTTAGTTCAAGATATAGTTCAGGTGAGGAAGAACTCATTTGTCCAACAGGCTCACCAGTAGTAATCTTTTGTCCAACTGATACATTTAGACTTTCAAGACCAGCCAATACTGTATAATAGTCTTTTCCGTGGTCTAAAATCAAGATTTTATTATATCTTTTGAAACTATCTGCAAAAGCAACTTTTCCGCGAGCCGGAGCGGTTACAATAGCCTCTTCATCGGTTTTTATAAGCCAGCCGTCCGATATAATGCCAAGAGGTGATGGTTCTCCAAAATGGCGAATCAATAGACCTACGGCAGGACTACGGAAAGAATTATCACTTGTTCCAGAGTATTTCTCTGATGCTGGTTGAGATTTTTTAGATGCATTTACCAATTCAGAAATGTTTTTAGCCTGAGCGGCCAGGTGTTTAAGATTATTTTCAATCTCTGCCTGTTTTTTTGATAGTTTTTTATGTTCTTGCTGACGTTCATTGATTTGCTGTTTAAGATTTTTTTGCTGTTTTCTGTATTGAGTTAGAACTTCTTCAGATTTTTGCTTGTCTGATTTGATTTGTTCTTGAATAGAATCGTATTTAGTTATTTTATTTTCAAACTCTTTGATATGAGAAGCAAATTGACTGGAAACGGTAAATAATAACTCGGAGGCAATGATTGAATCTTGCATATCGCTGGTTTTTGTGTTCATAACAATAGAACTAGGAGTGTAAGTCATATACAGTAGGCCTGCAAGAGCACTTGCTATATTATTTTGATTTTCAGCAAGTTGTTTTGTTATATCTTTTTTTTCAGAATTTAGTTTATTTAATTTTTTATTTAATGTAATTTTTTCAGATTCTAGGCCTTGCATTTTTTCGGCAGATTTAACGAGTTCTGATTGTTTAGCATATAATGCAGATTCAATTTTTTTATTTTGAGCCTGTAATTTTGCTTTTTCATTTTCTGCTTTTTTAATATCACTTTGAATTTTTGATAAATCAGAATTTGTTGCAGAAATCGCAATTGTTGGGATTATACATAAAATTATTAAGATTATTTTTTTCATAAGTCTTTTTATAGCATATTAAAATTTATCTTTCAAGACATAAAAACATAAGAATTTTATTTTTATTTCTTGCATTAAATTCTTGTTTTAGTTTATCATAATTTTATGAATTTAAGAAAGTTTGAAAAATTTCCTGAATTATCTAACTCCATTTTGATGGCTCTGTTTGATTTTGTCATAAATAAGGGCTTTAAGATGTATTTCGTTGGAGGTATGGTTCGTGATAGAATTTTGAATTTGGAAGTTAAAGATATTGATATTACAACAAATGCTCCTTTAAGTATGCTTTCAGCTTTTATTGAGCAGTATAAGGCTTATTTTTCAGGACTGGTTTTGGATAAAAGGTATGGCACAATTTCAACAAATATCTATATGAATGGAGAATCTAAATCTGTCCAAATTTCTGCTATGAGAAAAGATGTTAAAACAGATGGTCGTCATGCCGAAATTGTTTTAACTAATTCAAGGGAACTTGATGCTAGAAGGCGCGATTTTACTATAAATGCTCTTTATTTAGATAGATTTGGTGCTGTTTTTGATGATGTTGGAGGAATCAGGGATTTGAAAAATGGAAAAATTAGATTTATTGGTTTTCCTTGGAGACGAATTAAAGAGGATTATTTAAGAATACTTCGTCTGTATCGTTTTTATGGTCGTTTTGGGAAAACAAGACCTGATTTATTTACTCGTTTTTGTTGTAAAAAGTATGCTGAAAGATTATCTTTGATTTCTCGTGAAAGGATTCGTGCGGAGGTTTTTGGTATTTTAATGTCAGATAACTCGGTTGAAGCCGTTAAAATGATGAATGCAGATGGGATTTCAAAGGTTATATTTGGTAAAAATGTGGATACCGATTTATTGTGGTATGTGATAAATAAAAAAGCCGATGTTTTAGTCAGACTTTATATTGCTTGTTCTGGTAGTCCTAAGATACTGTCGCGATTTGTTTTGACCCGACATGAAAAGGAATTTTTTAAGGGTTTGATTCATTCTCTTCGTAATGATAAGTTGGCTCCAAAGGCGAGGGCTGTTTTGTATGGTCGTCCTGTGTGTGTTGCCGATAATATATTTACTAATAGAGCAATTTATTCTGGTGTAATACCTGATTTTTCAAAGATTAGAGCAGAATTAGTTCAGAGACTTACTTCTGTTGGGCTGCCAAATTCAGAACTTGGAGGACAAATCAGAATTGCTTATTATAAATGGTTGCTTTCTGATTGTAAATTGAATATAGATGAATTACTTGGTTAGTAAATAATATCAAGGGTAAATGAACCGTAATAATAACCGCTTTGGAATTTTGCGGGTATTGAAATACTTGCATTGCTCATGGTGACCTCGGCTACTCCTGATGAGTTTAATGTTGTATAATTAGGAAATGTTATGTTTGCCAGTGTAGATGAGTTTCCATTGCTGAGAGTGAAACTGGTTGAAAAACCAGTAGAACCAGTGCTTCGGTTTTTATTCAGATATACATTTGAACCTGGTGTTCCCGTGAGATAAAAACGTGCGGGGCTGATTTCATTGTCTGTTTCTAAAAAAAGACAGCCACTACTTACAGTTCTTGTTCCATTGGAACTTACAGTCAGTGTTGAAGCAACAGATGTTTCGCAAAGAGATACTTTTCCAAAATGTAAATTACTAATTAAATCAACAATTACAGGAATATCATTAACAGTTGTTTGAATTGGTAATGAAATATTACTTGCTTCAACTTGTGTTATAGATAATAAGAAAATCAGTGTTATGTATTTTTTCATATTAGTAATCCACATTTATTGTTATAGATCCAGAATAAGAACCGCTTGCTTGAGCAGCATTTAGATGCATAGTTCCTCCTACTGATATTTCTTCGCTTCCAGAAGAACCTATGAGTATATTTGCTGTATCTCCTGAACCAATATTTATTATTTCACCATTATATAATATATTAAAATTATTCACATTAATAGATGTTCCTGTCCCTGTTAAAACAACAGATGAGGTAGATGGATATATTGAAACTGTGCTATTAGGTTCACCTTTAATAGATATAATTCCAGGTTCTGAATCTGTTGGTGTAGGTATTTCCGATTGATTGGAATAAGTATATCCATCTGGTCTTAAATAAATAGTATTTTCTTCTAGAGGGTGAGGAGTTACAGAACCAAATTTCATATTATTTTCTAATACTAAATTTATAGGTTGTGCTAAAGAAATTTTAACGGGTAATTCAGATGAATCATAATCAGAAGCAAAAGAATAATTGCCTATAAAGCCTAGAATTAAAGAAAGAGTTAGTATTTTTTTCATATCAGTAATCCACCCTTACAATTAAAGACATATCGTAATTTCCAACAGGGACAGATGAAGTCATATTTATCGTTCCCGTATAATAAAAATTAGCGGTATTTAGATTTGTAAAATTATAAGATGTTGTTCCTCCGTTTGTTGATAATATTTCAGTTCCTCCCGAAGTATATATTTTAGGAGTAAAACTAACTCCATCGCTGGAATAGGGATTAGATGCCGTGGCGGTTATGGTTGCCGAACCAGTTTTTTGTGGTGTAATACTGAAAATCCCAGGTTTTGAATTGTATGTCGCAGGGGTTAAATTAGATCCGGTTGTTGTTCCTGTGTATGACATGGTGATATTTCCACCGTTGCTTGAAAAATTTGTTCCTTTTTGAAGTACTCCAAAGTCAAGGGGTTGAATTAAAAATATGTTGCTGGCTTGAAGTATATTGAGAGAAATAGGGATTCCAATTGAGTCGTCTCCAAATGTAAAATTAGTTGTTCCTGTATAGGAACAGCCTATGGCACACTCAGGAACTGCGACTGTTCCAGAAAGAATAGGGGATAAAACCTGTCCGTCATACATAGGTACGGTATGATTGTTTTGAACACCTAAAACATCAAAATATATATTATTCATTGAGATATTACAACAAGACCCAGTAGAATAAAGGCTTGTGCTAGAATCATATTGGATTAAATAAGGTCGTGTTCCATCTAAAGCAGTAAGAATAACTCGCCCAGGACTAGTATATGATGAATTGGAATTAGAAAATCCAGAACCCAGAAGGTTGCTATCTTTATCAAAAATTAAATTTCCTGAAATGTTAGTCATTTGGACACTTGCAACCATATTGGAGACCACCAAGATTGGATCTGTGCTGGCTAAAACACTTATTGGTGCAAAAATTGCGATAAAAGTACTTATTTTCTTTAACATTTCTCTCAGACTCTCTTTTGTCTTATTATATCATAAAAAACAGACCTAATCAAATATTATTTTTTAATAATTTTTTTTTAATTGTTTATAGAAAAAGTTTGCTTTTTTTTGAGTTGTTTTGTATAATGCTTTGGTAAAGAAAAAAGAAATAGTATGAAAAAAATTAAAAAGAAGTTTAAGAATTTTATAAAAGCACTCTCAACAAATAATTTTGTTCAGTCCGTTATTGCTTTGCTTATTGTATTTTTGATAAAAATTATATTTTTAACATGTAAATCAAAAATTTTTGGTAAAAAATATATTAAGGAATATAAAAAAAAGACATTTATTGGCTGTATGTGGCATGGAAGATCTATGGGTTGCCTGATTTTGACGAAAAAACATCTAAATGGTAATGTTATAACTTCAAAACACAGAGACGGCCGTATTATGTCTAAGGTTTTGGAATATTTTGGGTTAAATCCTATTTATGGTTCAACCACATCGGGTGCTATTTCTGTTTTAAGGGTTGGGTTGAATTCTCTGAAAAATAATGAATCATTGCTTTTAACTCCAGATGGTCCAAAAGGTCCTAGAATGAGAGTAAAGGAAGGGGCAATTTATTTTGCCAAAATGTCCGGTTGTCCGCTGGTACCAGTTTGTTTTTCTTGTAAAAGGGGAATTTGGACTAATTTTTGGGATAGATATTTGATTGTAACTCCATTTTCAAGGGTTTTCATTGAAATTGGAGAGCCTTTTTATGTTCCTAAAAACACAGATAATTCTAAAATTGAAGTTTATCGGAAAAGATTTGAAAAAATTATGATTGATCAACAAAATAGACTTGATAATAAGGTTGGCAGAAACAATATTTTTCCAGAATCTCAAAGAAAACTTAAAAGAAGGAGTTTTTAATGAAAACACCGAATTGGTTTTTAGAACGATCTTTTATCGCTGATTCTTTGTATCCATTTTCTTTGTTGTATTATTTTGGACATAAGACTAATTATAATTTCAAAAAATTATTTCAAAAAAAATATCCAGTGAAAACAATTTGTGTTGGTAATATTATGGCGGGTGGAACAGGGAAAACTCCTATTGTTATGGAATTGGCAAAGTATATTAAAAATAGTGTTATAGTATCTCGTGGTTATAAAGGAAAGTTTTTTGGTCGGGTTTCAAAATCTATGAATGCTGATTTTGTTGGAGATGAACCTAAACTTTTATCAAATTATGCTCCTGTTTTTGTGGGTGTAAATCGTAATAAGTCTATTGAATCTGCAATTAAAAATTATAAAAATCCAACTATAATTTTAGATGATGCATTCCAAAATCCAAGTGTTAAATATGATGTTAAAATTCTTGTTTTTGATGGAAAAATAGGGCTTGGAAATAATTTTGTTTTGCCTGCTGGTCCTTTGAGAGAATCGTTAAAGTCTGGATTAAAATCTGCTGATTGTGTGATAATTATTGGAGAAGATAAAAAGGATTTGAAATCAAAGATTTTGAAATATAAAAATTTACCTGTTTTTTATGCTACAAATAAATTGAGTGTTTCTAAAAATCCAGAGTCAGTAGTTGCTTTTGCAGGTATAGGTTATCCCGATAAATTTTTTAATAGTTTGAGAGATACAAAGATTCAATCTATTATGACAAAATCTTTTGCTGATCATCATCTTTATACAGAACATGAACTCTCTGATTTGGAGTCTGTTGCAAGGACACAAGATGCTGTATTGATAACAACCGAAAAAGATTGGGTTAGGCTTCCTGAAAAATGGCAGAAAAAAGTTTTGAAAACTAAACTTGAAACAATGATTGAACCAAGTTTTTATAAATGGCTAAAAAAGGAATATAAAATATGACTATGATGTATTTGTTAGTAATGTTTTTGTCTCTCTGGATTATGATTGCTAGGGATTTGAAACTTGTTAAATATACTGGTAGAATTTTTGTTTTAATTTTAATTTTATCAATATTTGTTAAAATTAAATTGTCTTTATTGTTTTTTATAACTTTAATTTATGTCGGAATTGCGATTTATGCTTTTATAAAAGAGGGTCCAAAGTATTTGTCTGGAACTCAAACTTGGAATCGTTTCAAAAAGTGGTTTATGCATCCATTGGAGTTTATAGGATTGTCTATTTTTAATTTTATTTTTAGTTCTCTTCCTTTGGAATGGTCCTCTTGGACTCTGGGAAAATTGGCCGAGATATTTGGTCCTATGACTCGTGGAGAAAAAACAATTAAAATGAATTTGGATTACATAAAACCAGAATGGAATACTCCGGAGTTCAGAAAAAAAATCTGGAATGATTGGGGGCGTAGTTTTGCAGAAGGTTTATTTATAGATTACTATGCCAAGCATGAAGATAAATATATTACTTATAAAAATAAAAATCTGTTGAATAAAATGCAAGAGTTGCCTGTTTTTATGACGGCTTTGATGCACTATGGAACAATGGGCATTATGGCATTGCCGTTTTCAAAATTACCTTTGATAACAGGTATTGTTTATAGATTTCCAAATAATCCTTTAAGCGATAAGATTCTGCGTAAAACATTTGGAGAGGGGGTTGCTCCTGTTGAATACATATCAAAAGGTCAGCCTAGACAGATTTTAGAGCGCTTGAAAAAAGGTGGAAATGTTGCGATTTCTCCTGATTTAAGAATTAAAGAAGGTGAGGATTTAACTTTCTTTGGAAAACCGGCTCAAACTTCTACTGGAATTGTAAAAATGGCAATCTTATTTAAGATTCCTATTGTTTTGTGTTATGTCCATAGAACTCATGGGGTTCATCATGAAATCGTGACCGAAGCAATTGTAAATCCTATACCTGCTAAAACTCGTGAAGAAAGTGAGAAAAAAACTATGCAGCATATAAATGATTTAATGGAAAAAATAATTAAAAAAGATCCAGTTCAATGGTTCTGGATGCATACAAGATGGGGAAAAAACTTATGCAACAAAAAACACTAAAAAACACAGTTATATTAGATGGAGTTGCTTTACATAGTGGTAAGCAAGTTCAGATGATTATTAAACCAGCAGCGGAGAATTCTGGAATCAATTTTTATCGCTCTGATATGGATAATTTGGAAAAAATACCAGCACTTTATAATAATGTTGGTGCTACTCATTTAAGAAATACAACAATTGGAAAACTAGAAGCCGCTCATGTTCAGACCATAGAACATATTATGGCAAGCCTTTATATCGCAGGAGTTGATAATGCAGATGTTTTTGTAGATAATCCAGAAACTCCGATTATGGACGGTTGTGCGGTTTCTTTTTTAGAGGCTTTGCAAAAAGTTGGAACTATCAATCAAAATAAAAATAGGCGGTTTCTACGAGTATTAAAAAAAGTTCGTGTTGATGAAAATGATTCCTATGTATCTATTGAACCTGATTCTAATTTAGTTATAAATGCTAGGTTGATATATCCTTTTCCTATGATAGGAGATCAGGCCTTTGATGTTGAAATTACACCCGAAACATTTGCTTCTGAAATTGCAATGTGCAGAACTTTTGGTCGTATGGACGAGTATGAGTATTTGAAAAGCAATGGAATGGCTCGTGGAGCAAGTGTTGAAAATGTAATTGTTATTGATGATTCAAATGTATTAAATCCAGAGCCTTATGGTTTAAGATATCCAGATGAATTTGTTCGTCATAAAATTATTGATGCTGTCGGAGATTTATACACTTCTGGTTATAGAGTTTTAGGAAGAATGGAATCATATAAAGGTTCTCATGCTCTGAATAATAAGTTGCTCTATGCATTATTTTCAGATAAATCAAATTATGAAATCATAGAATAAAAATAAAAGGAGGATACTATGAAAAAATTTGGAATTTTAGGTTTGTTGATAGGCTTGGCTGCCTGTTCAAATGTGGATTTGGTCTTGGGAACTGATAGATTGGTGGAATTACAAGAAGAGCCAAAAACTTGTAAATATTTATATGAGATAACATCAACAACTTCTGTTTATCAGTCTGCTGATGCTAAAAAGTATTTATTGAATCAAATTGTTGAAATGGATACAAGCAAAGGAATTCAAAGCAATGCTTATTTAATTACAGAATCTGAAGTTAAGGAAAATCCAGATGCTATTTTAGGTCCAAAAAATTCATATATGAATAAAGCAAAAGTTTATTTATGTCCAATGTATAAGAGTGGAGTGGTTGTAAGTGCTCCGGAAAATTCTTTGAAATTACATGAAGTTGAAATATAAAAACTGGGCAATTGCCCAGTTTTTTATTTTATTGATTTTAATCATTTTTTATTTTATAATTTATTCGTAATCAAGATGGCATCTTGGTTATGAGGTTTAAGAACCTCCACAGAGCGTCAGATAAAACTGATGATAAATACCTCCAAATTGGTTGGAGGGTTGCAAAATAAGGTTTT
>CAZEWI010000027.1:0-5284 GCA_964514455.1 uncultured Bacteroidales bacterium
AACATGATTATATTATAATGAGTAAATTAGTATAAATCAAGTTTTATTTAAGCAAAATACAGCCATAGAGAATAGCAAAGAAATGCCAGACAGTTCCCGCTATTACTAACAAATGCCAAATTGCATGGGAGTATTTTAATTTTCTCCAAAGATAAAATATAACTCCAAAAGTATAACAAGCACCGCCAAGCAATATAAATAAAAATGCTAAATGATCTATTGAATTATAGAGTGGTTTAATAATAAATAACAAAGTCCAGCCCATCAATAAATATAACCAAACAACCCATTTAGGCTGATGATTTTCAAAAATAAACTTCAAAATAGTTCCAAAAATTGCCACTCCCCAAAGTATTCCAAAGAATGTCCAACCCAATGCACCTCCTATATTTACAAGCAAAAATGGAGTATAAGTTCCTGCAATTAAAAAATAAATTGCTATATTATCAAGCATTTCGCAAGTTTTTGCACCTTTTTTATTTGTCCTTGCATGACAGAGAGTAGATGATAGATATAAAAAAATTGCACTTGCACCAAATATAACCGTTGAAACAACAGTTATAGCACTACCTTTTAATCCAGCATAAACAGCAAGTAAAGCGACCGCGGCAACACCAAGCCCCACTCCAATACCATGAAGCATAATGTTCCAAAATTCTTCACCTTTTGTTTGAGTCCGTTCCCAACGACAGCCACAAGTTGCATTTCTGTCATCGCGTTTCATTTTAATAATTGCTTTTTTTAATGCTTTAATCATAATTTTTCCTTTATGTTTATAACACATATATTATATGCTTAAAATCTTATGTTTCAAGCATAAAAATGGCCAGCATTACAAAAGTTAAACGGATAAATTTATTTAATTATATTATCAATTCTAGAAATGACTCTATCTTTTCCCATTACTTTCATAATAGAGTAAATATCAGGAGTATTTAATCTACCAGTTAAAGCAACTCGTAAAAATCCAGCAACATCAGATACATTACCAATATATTTTTCTGGTTCTGCATTTTGTTCTTTAAGATTTTTAGCATAACCATATTTTAATCCAATTTCACGAATACTTTCAAACCAAGTTTCAGAATCTGAATTTTCATCATAAGAATTACGAATATCTTTTAAGATGTTTTTAACTTCGCCTAATTCTTTTTTATTGATAATAGTCAAAAAGGCCGGTAAAGACAAATTAAATAAGTCATCTCTAAAATAAGAAATTTCATTTAGAGTCTGGGACCAAGTAATAAAATCTTTTCTAATTCTTTTAGGGTTATCTCTTTCAATAGATAAAATTGCACGCAAGTAATCTTCATTATCATTCAACCAATTATTCCAATCAGAATTATAATTTTTAATCCAAGATTTTACACGATTATACAATTCATTATTGGACAAAGTTGAAATAAATTCTCGTGATATACTTTCTAATTTTTTTGTATCAAATAAAGCACCACTTTGATTCATTTTTTTCAAATTTAGGTTTATATCGGACCATTTAAGATTTGGATTTTTAACCTTACCTTCTGCATAAGCAGAACTAGCAATATGATAAAGATATTCTAAAACCGCTTCTGGCTCAAAACCTGATTCAAGGAAGAAAAAAACATTTGCTTCATTTTCTCTTTTAGATAATTTTTTACGATTCCCCTCGTTATCAAGTTTATCTATAGTTGAAAGATGGGCATATTTAGGAACATTCCAGCCCATAGTTTGAAATAACTGGTAATGTAGAGGAAGCGAAGCAAGCCACTCTACTCCACGAATAACAGTCGTAGTTCCCATTAAATAATCATCTATAAGATGAGCAAAATGATAGGTAGGTAATCCATCAGACTTTAATATAATTGTATCAGAATCATTTTGAGGCATAGCAATAGACCCTCTAACTAAATCCTTAACATATATTTTTTCATCGGCATTTCCATCAGAGTATAGTCTAAATATCGGCTTTTTTCCCGATTCTAATTTTTCTATGATTTGTTCTTCTGATAAATCTCTATATTTTGCATATTCTCCGTAAATTCCGGTGCGAATACCGGCCTTTGTTTGAATATCTGAAATTTCAGCAATTTCATCTTCGGACATAAAACAAGGGTATGCTTTGCCCTCGGCAAGCCATTTAGCAAGATATGTTATATAAATATCTTTTCTTTTGGATTGAATATAAGGACCGTAATTACCAACTTCTGAATTATCAATTTGAACACCTTCATCAAATTTAATTCCAAACTTTGGCATGGCATTTAAGATAACTTCTATAGCACCTTTAACCAACCTCTTTCCATCAGTATCTTCAACACGAACAAAAAATACCCCGTTAGATTGATCAGCAATTTTTCTATTTACAACTGCTTGGTATAAAGTTCCAAGATGCATAAAGCCTGTTGGACTAGGACCGATACGAACAACCTCTGCCCCTTCTGGTAAATTTCTAGGAGGATATTTTTTTTCTAAATCTTCAACAGAGTACTTCAAATCTGGCAAAAGTTTTTTGATTAAATTATCAGACAAACCTGTTCGCATAATAAATCCTTTTTGTTTTATACTAAGATTATATAAAACTTGAATTCAAAAGCAAGGAAAACTTGATTTAAACCCTAAAATTTGTTATAATTATCCAAATTAAAAGGAGTAAATTATGTCAAAAGTTGCAGTAATAATTCCAACCAGATTAAAATCCGAAAGATTGCCAAATAAACCATTGCTAGATATAAATGGCAAAACTATGATTCAAAGAGTTTATGAAAATGTTGCAAAAATCTATGATTCAAAAGATATTTATATTGCGTCGGGAGATGAGAAAATCGCAACCGAGGCTAAAAAATTTGGGGCAAAATGTTTAATTACAGACCCTAGTCTTCCATCAGGTACAGATAGAATTGCTGCTGCTTTGAATGAAATTGATCCAGATGGGACGAAGTATGACATCATAATCAATTTTCAAGGAGATGGAATAAATGTAAATCCCGAAATAAATAATGATCTAATAGATTTAATGATAAAAACAAATGCAGATATAACAACCGTCTGCAAAAGGATTACAAATCCAGAAGAAATTAAAAATCCTAACTTTGTAAAAATTGCAATGGGGTTAGAGAATGGCCAAAAGGCCGGAAAATGCCTATATTTTTCTCGTTCTGCAATACCTTTTAATAGAGCAATCAACTCTGTAAATGAGGCCTTTTGGCATATAGGAATTTATGTATATAATGCAAAATCATTGAAAAAATTTGTAGAATTACCTGTTGGAATTTTAGAAGCCAAAGAAAAATTAGAACAACTTCGTGCATTGGAAAATGGAATGAACATTTATGCATTAGAAGTTGAAGATGTTAAACTAATCAAAGATGCTCCCGCAGATATAAATACAAAAGAAGAATATGAAGAAGCATTGAAATACATAAAATAAACTTGCTTTTTGATGATTCTAAATATAGACTAAATACACGTTGGAAGATTGGCAGAGTGGTTGAATGCGAACGATTCGAAATCGTTTATACTCGCAAGGGTATCGGGGGTTCAAATCCCTCATCTTCCGCCAGTATAAAATAATTAAAATCTCTAAATTTTTATCAATTTATTAAATTATAATGATAGTATCAATTTTGCGACTAAAATTGAAACAACTAATCCGATAGTGACTACTGTTAAATCATATAGTATATTTTTTAGGACATTATTACGTGATTTTTTCAAATATTTTCTTAACATAATTTCACGTCCTGCTAAAACTCCGATAAATACCCAAGTCGTAGATAAAGGTATAGAACTTAGAAATAAAAATGTAATTAAAATTGAGCCGAATAGCAGATTTATTATTGTAGCCGAACGAACATCTCTAGCATTAGATTTATGTTGAATAATTTTTTGAATTTTACCACCCCTGTTTTTAACAACAAGTCCCACAGATAAAACCATTATAGATGTTGCAATTATCAATTCCGTTAGAGTTAAACATCTTGGTAAAAAAACGAACATATTTGCATTGTTTTGAGTAATCCAAGCAACCCATAAAAAAGCAGTTGATATCCAAAATAAAATATGCTCCCACCAAACAGGTTTTATTTTTCTAAAATTGCTTTCTATTTTGTTTAATATAGCATAAACACATAATGATAATGATATCCCAACAAAATATCCTAAAACGGATTTTATTATCATATCTTGAATTACTAACCCCGAAGCAAAAACCGATAAAATTAAAAAAGTTGTTGAAGCCGATATTCCAAGTATCGCCAATAGAATTAAAACAATCGGAGGAATTAAAAACCACCAATGAGTTTCCGCAACATCTGCTATGTGTTCCAAACGACCAAAGGTTATATCTCCAGTTGTATAATATGCTCCGAAAATTGTAGCAACTAAAATAACACTGATAAAGAGCCATAAAATCCAAGCAGGTTTTTTAGAATTTACATTTATAAAAGTTCCCAAAGATTGAACAACATCATTTGAAAAAACGGCATAAGTTGAGAGAATAAAGCATAAAAAGGCTAAAAAATTTATCATTATTTTACCTTTGCTTTTTTAGATTTCAATTTAGTAAATTCTTTATTTAAGTATAAAAAAATTATATTTGAAATAAGTATTCCAATAAATGCCCCTGCAACCACATCTGATAAAAAGTGGGCGCCAACAATCAATCTAGAAAGGCCAATCATACAAGCAAAATAATAAGCCCAAAATTTATATCTAGGAAATAATAAAGCAAGCATGGAAAAAAAAGCAAATGCTGCTGTTGTATGTCCAGAAGGAAAGGACGAATAAATATCTCCAAAACTAAACGAGTTAAAGCCGTATTTTCCTAATCCAGATAGTAATACTGGTCGCATTCTACCCGCTATAAATTTCAAAACTTGGACTATTGCACCTGATATCAATAAAGATAAAATCAAATATATCCCGTTTTTTAATATTTCTTTTCCTGTTTTTCTTTTCAAAGTTTTTAATAAATAATTTGCCCCACAAACTGATAATGTTAAAATTATGAAACTTTTCCAAGAACCAAGCCAGGATACATATTCCCAAAATTTATTATCTAATTTAACAGATAGAATATGAGTTATTTTATCTAAAAAGAAATAAGACAAGATACAAAATATAGTAACTGATAAAAAAGCATAAATAACTTTTTTCCAATCAATTGCCGCACCATTTTTCAGGAACATTTTAATTATTCTCTTCTTTTCTAATATTAAATTTCAGTAATATAGCATTTGATACCCATATAGATGAGAATACACCTTCAATACAAGAAAATAACATCGCTACAGAAAATACATGT
>CAZEWI010000027.1:5305-10131 GCA_964514455.1 uncultured Bacteroidales bacterium
AGAGCCGAGCCTCCGAAAAATAATAAAGACAAAACTACTAGTATAGTAGAAACAGATGTTAAAATTGTTCTTGGTAACATTTCATTTATAGATAAATCTATCAGTTCAGGCATAGGCATTTTTTTGAATTTATGGACATTTTCCCGAATCCTATCATAATTGACAATTGTATCATTCATAGAATACCCCATACCTAGAAGTATAACAGCAACAGAGGTTAAACTAAATTCCAATTGCATAAAAGAAAAAAATCCAAATAAAGCGACTGCATCAAATAACATTGAAGCACAAGCACCTATTGCATATCCGCCAGAATAACGAATCCAAATATAGACGCCCATAGCAAGCAAAGCAAATGTAATCGCGAGTATTCCTCCACGAATCAATTCAGATCCAATTTTAGGACCAACTACTTGAATTTGACGATATTCAACTTGCTCACCTAAATCTGTTTTAATATCTTTGACAATTTTATTTTGCATTTCCTCAGTCATACCTTTTGTTAATCCAACTCTGACCATAATTAAATCTGAGTCTTGAACTGACTGTATTTCTGAATTATAAATAGATAATTTCTGACGAAGTTTTTCCAAAGTTAAACTATCATCTTTAACTTCAATTTCCATAGAAATACCACCAGCAAAATCGATTCCATAATTTAATCCCTTAGTGCAAAGAGAAACAACAGAACCGACGACAAAGATTCCCGTAAAAATAAATGCTATTAAATTAAATTTCATAAAATTAATATGTCTCATAAATATCTCCTTTTAGTCTTTAATGTAAGGAATTTTTTTAGGATTGGAAGCGACCCAACTATTTAGTATAATTCTTGAAAGAGGAACACAAGTAAATAAAGTTGTTAAAATTCCAATTGTTAAAGTAACAGCAAATCCACGAATTGGTCCTGCTCCAAATTGGAACAATACCAACGCACTAATCAAAGTTGTTAAATTAGCGTCCATAATAGTGGCCATAGCCCTATCAAATCCAGAATCAACAGCCTTTCTAATAGAAGCCCCTGCTTTTATTTCTTCTCGAATTCTTTCAAATACGAGTATATTACCATCAACGGCAACTCCAAGGGTCAGAACAATTCCCGCAATTCCAGGCAATGTTAAAGTTGCTCCAAATAAAGCCATAATTCCAATAAGCATCAGCATATTTACAATCAAGACCGTATCTGCAAAAATACCGAAAAGACGATAAACTAAAATCATAAAAATTACGATTAAAATAATTCCAACTACTGCAGCAAATTGACCTGCTTGAATTGAGTCTTCTCCGAGTCCTGGTCCAATAGTTCTTTCTTCAATAACATTCAAAGGGGCAGGTAAAGCACCTGATCTTAAAAGAACAGATAAATCATTTGCTTCCTGAGTAGAAAATCCACCAGAAATTTGCCCTCTTCCGCCAGGAATAGGCTCACGAATAACAGGAGCAGACAATATAATATCATCAAGAACAATTGCGAATCTTTCATTTACATGATCTGTCGTGAGTTTAGCAAATCTTCTTGCGCCGTCTGAATCAAAAACAGTTGTTACAACAGGCATATTATTTTGATCAAAAGAAGCCTTAGAATCGGTTAAACTTTCACCAGAAACCTCAACTCTTTTATAAATAGGGATAACGACATTTGGATTATCAGCAAGATGTAATAATTCTGTTCCCGCTGGAATACGACCCTTTGCTATATCGGATTGAGAAACATTTTCATTGACTAAATGGAATGTCATTTTTGCTGTTTTTCCAATTAAATCTTTTATATGTTCTGGATTATCAACGCCTGGTAGTTGAACAACAATATACTGAGAACCTTGTTGTTGAATAGAAAGTTCTTTTGTTCCCATAGAGTCAATTCTACGACGAACTATTTCAATAGAACGACTAATGGCATCTTTTTTAATTTCTTCTTCTTGTTTTAGATTATAAGAAACTTCAAAGCGACCATTATTTTGAGTTATATCAATTGTATCACCCATTACCGAACGGATTCTACCCTTAGTCTTAGATATATCATCTTTATTTCTGACATTAAAAGAAACTTTTCCATCTTCAAATTTAAGATCTGAAAAGCGGATAAGCCCCCTATCTCTATCAATTAAAGCACTCCGAACACCATCATAAAGTCCGGCATTTTTTTCTTTCATCATAATATCAGTATCAACTTCCATAAGAAGATGAGCACCGCCTTTTAAGTCAAGTCCTAAATTGATAGGCTTAAAAAAACTTGGCAGATAATTTGTAGAACTAGGAACGAATGTAGGTAAAGCCAATAAACTTACGAATATGGCAAGACCTATGATAAGGATTTTTTTCATCATATTTTAGCCTTTTGTGTTATATTTTCAATGATTGAAGATTTCAACATTTCAATATGCACTCCCTTTGAAACTTCTAAAAGAATCGTATTATCTTTTATTTCTTTAATAGTCCCTACAATTCCTCCAAAACTAGTGACTTTATCACCAATTTTCATATTATTTTGAATTTTGATTAAAGCCTCGGTTCTTTTTTTACTAGGTCGTAAAATCAAAAGATAGAGAATTAAACCAATAACAATTAAATAAATCAACAAGCCTAGGAAAGAACTCTCTTGAGTTGGTTCAATAGGATTATTTTCAACAATAGCAGTAGTCAATAAAGATAAAAACATACCTTACTCCTTTTTTTATCTCCCCTATCATAGAAAATTATAATGCTTTGGTCAATAGATTTTTTAATTTAGAAAAAACTTGCCAAAAGTCCATTTTTATGCTACTATAGGTTAGTAATCGTGATTTTGCGGTTATGAGGCATAAGAACCTCATTTTCAGGCGTCTGAAAAAATCAGATGAAAAATTCCTCCAACTGGGTTGGAGGGTGGGTTAATAAGCCATTGGCAAATATCCACGCTATACCTGATAATAGTTCTTAACCTCCAACCGCCACTTAAAAACTGGCGATTTTTTCATTTATCAAACAAAAAAGGAGAATTTAATGAAAAAAACTTTATTACTAGCAGGACTCTTCTCTGTTTTCGCTTTAACCGATGGATATACAGCTATAGTAACCTCAAACAATGATAACGGATTTTGTTCTCAAGCTTTTCATAATTGCCATCAAATTAATCATTCACAATGTAATGCTGCCGGTGGTTCTTATTTATCAGGCACTGGCACTGTAGTAGCTCAATCTGGAAACTCATGTACTGTTAGTTGTTCTGGAATTTGTGATATAAATGGTAACAATATTTCTTTTACTAACCAATCAACAAAAACAGGAGAAAAACTGAAAAAAAATTTACAACGAGCAACATCAAACAATATCCTAAAATAAAAAACAGGCAATTGCCTGTTTTTTATTTGAATTTTAGATTAGTTATCCTATAATACTTTTATGAATTACAGAATAATTAAATCTTTTGGCCGCAGGCATGGTAAGACTATAAGACCTTATCAAAAATCTCTAATGAATAATGTTTTGCCTAAAATAGCACCAGATAAAATAGAATCAAATAAAACCATTCTTGAAATTGGATTCGGAGCGGGAGAACATTTAATTCATCTCGCTAAAACATATTCTGACTTTAATATAATTGGGGCAGAACCATTTTTGAACGGAGTCGCCTCTTGTTTATCAAAAATAGAATCCGAAAATCCGGATTGGATTGAATCAAAACATGTTCAAATTTTTCCAGACGATATAAAATTGCTATTTGATAACAATCCGGATTTTAAGTTTGATTTAATTTATATTCTACACCCTGACCCATGGCCAAAAGCGAGGCATGAAAAACGTCGGCTAATGAATACAGATTTTTTGAATTTAATATCGTCTCACATTAAAAACACCGGTTTTTTAATTTTCGGCACTGATCATACAGACCTATTTAACTGGACTTTAGAGCAAGTAGAAAAATCTCAATTGAAGAAAATAAATCAAAATAATTTAATTCCACCAACAAGCGGCTTAAAAACCAGATATAAGGAAAAAAATATGTTTGGTAGCGAACAACCTAGTTATGCTGTTTTTACTCACTTAGATTCTGACTTACCCAAACCGGAGGATTTAGCAATTTTTGATCTAAACTTGGAGTAATTCGGAGCAATCATAGGGTATTTATCCGGTAAATTCCATTTAGATTTATATTGCTCGGGAGTCATATTAAATTTTCTTTTTAAGTATCTACGAAGCATAGTATGCTTAGTCCCATCTTCCAAACAAATTAAATAGTCTTTACCGATAGTTTCGGCTATTTGCCTATCTGATAAATTAGTAGATATGGTTTCAGAATAAGCCTTGGACAAAGAATTAAAGGCCTCACGAACAACATCATCTATATTCAAAGAGGGGTTTCCGGCGATTTTGGCTGCTGCTATTTGAGCGGCCGCAATCATTAAATCATTTTTATTTTCTTTCATCTCTTGCCTTTTGTGTTTTTTTGTTTTATAATCAACTTTGTAAAGACATTATAAATCAAAAACAAGTAAAAAGCAAGTAAAACTAAAATGAACGATTTATTTAACAAGTCAAATAATACAAAAAAACCTCTGGCTGACATTCTTCGTCCAGAAAGACTTTGTGATATTCTGGGTCAAGAATCTCTTATTTCCGAGAATGGTATTATAAGTCAAATGATTGAAAATGACAATCTTGGAAGCCTTGTCCTATGGGGACCTCCTGGCTGTGGCAAGACTACAATTGCCCGCGCAATTGCGAATGAATCCAATTATCAATTTATACCTATGTCGGCCGTTTTTTCTGGTGTTTCTGATATAAAAAAGGCGATAGATACCGCCAAAAGATACAAAGAAATGGGTAAAGAGACTATATTATTTATA
>CAZEWI010000028.1:0-10123 GCA_964514455.1 uncultured Bacteroidales bacterium
TGAATTTCAACAAGCATATCTCCAATAGTTTTTAATGTCTTTATAGTAACAGGGATATCATTTATCCAAGCCTTTGATTTTCCATCTTTTGCGATAGTTCTACGAAGAATAATACTATCATCAGAATCAATGCCTTGCTCGTCTAAAATAGTTTTTATTTTAGGAGAATCATCAATTTGAAATTCCGATATAACTTGGCCAGATTCAGCCCCCGTGCGAACAAGTCCTGCTTCTGATCTTGCACCCAAAGAAAGTGCCAAAGCGTCCATAAGAATAGATTTTCCTGCCCCTGTTTCACCTGTTAAAACAGTGAGTTTTGGACAAAATTCCAAATTCAAATTTTCTATTAAAACA
The DNA here is from genome assembly GCA_964514455.1 of uncultured Bacteroidales bacterium. Taxonomy (GTDB): domain Bacteria; phylum Pseudomonadota; class Alphaproteobacteria; order Rs-D84; family Rs-D84; genus CAZEWI01. The sequence continues at coordinate 355 of CAZEWI010000028.1, forward strand.
ATATTCTTTATATTTATACTTTTTAACATATAAAAATTATACATCAAAAAAACAAAAATTCAACGATTATTTAACCTCTTCCAGTTCTTCTTTTGATAACCAAAACAAGTAGGCTTTAACTTTTTTATCAGGATAAACTTTTTCAATTATTGTTTTGTAAAGATTTAATTTTTTAATATAAGATTCTCTAAATAATTCAGGATTCTCATCGGTTTTATAATCAATTATAGAAACTAAATTATCATTAAAAACAAGCCTATCAATTCTAATAACTTGATAGCCCGTATCTGAAATATCAATAAAAGTCCTTTCGTTCAGACCCTTTGAATCAAAAATCCACGAAAATTTTTCTAAGATAGAAACAAAACGACTATTATTATCAATTTTGCCTTTTTCAAATTGAGAATGGACTAAATTGCCGGTATCTTTGGAATTTTTTTCAGTCATGAGATTTTTAACATAATTTTTAGCCGATTTTTTGGAGTCTAATTTAATAATATCTGAATTATTCAATGAATTATGTGTTATAGTTAGTATTTTAGTTGATGTTTGTCCCCTTGTGTTTTTGCCGGAACATAAAACTGGGTTTTTTTGCTCTGTTTTAAGAATATAAGGCAGATCATCTTCTGAAAAATAGCCAGCAATACTAGAATCAACTTTTCTTTCAACCCCGTCAAGAGTGGGAATAATAGCCGCTAGTTTATCATACCAAGAGTCCTCTTTTACACTTTGATAACTAGTCATTCCCGAAATATAAAGTTGATCTCTTGCTCTAGTCATAGCAACATAAAGCAACCTATAGGACTCTTCAAGTGTATTCTTATAAATTTCATCAAGAGAGTCGGCTACATTATCTGGCATTTCACTCTTTGGTGGAATCCAAAGTAATGTTTTTGAATCGACAAAAGCACTGATTTTTTCATTTTTTTTCAGATTTATAGTATCAACTAAAAATACAATCGGTGCTTCAAGTCCCTTAGATCCATGGACTGTAAGTATTCTGATTCCATCTGATTTGTCCATATCTCTTTTTATCTCATTTTGACCATTTAGGAACCAATCGGAAAACTCTTGAATAGAACCATGTTCAACACTATCAAAAGAAATTGCACAATTCAAAAACTCATTCATTGGATCGTATGAAGATATTCCAATTCTGGATAAAAATTTTTCCCTTAATTCTTCAACATCAAGCAAATACATAATAGCAGAATAAACCGATAAATCGGATAATTTAGCAGAAATGTCATTTATTTTTTTATAAATTTCTGGCCTTTTATTTTTTATAACTTCAATTAAATAATTTCCTCTTTTATAACACAAATCCAGTAAATCATTTTCAGATAAATCAAATAAAGGAGATTTCAAAACACATGCTAGATTGTAATCATCATAAGCATTAAATGCCATATTCATTATGGCCATTAAATCTTGAATTACTATATGATCAGATAATTTTATTTTATCAGATCCATTTACTGGTAGCCCTTTATTTTTTAATGCATTTATAATTGGCACAGTTAGAGGATTTCTGTTTTTTAACAAAATCATAATATCAGATGGTTTAATTTGTCCTCCTGTTGATTCTATTTTTTGATTTTTAATTAAATCCTCAATTTTATCAGCAATCATTTCAGAATATTTTTTTCTAATATCAGAATCATCATCTTCAAAAATATCTAAATCTTCTGATTTTTTTTCTTTTTTTAAGCAAGGAATAAGTTCAACAATTCCAGCATCACCCTTTCTTGCAACTTTATGATGAACTGTAATTTGATTTTTATAATAATCTAATTCTCCACTATTAAAAACTCCATCAACTACATTCAAAATAGGAGCAGTTGTTCTAAACGATTCGTCCAGATTTATTTTATTTATATTAAAGTGATTGTTTTTAATTATTTCTGCAATACTCTCTTCTGAAGAACGAAAAACATCAGGGTCTGCTCCTTGAAATGAAAATATAGATTGTTTCAAATCGCCTACGACAAAAATACTTTTATTAAAGTTAGAACAATAATTATAAAAGTCTCCTATTAAAGATTTTATAATATCCCATTGTTCCGGATTTGTGTCCTGAGCCTCATCAACAAGAATGTATTGTAGGCCTGAATCTAATTGACTTAAAACCCAACCCATAGTTTCCGGATTGGAAAATAATCTTTTTGTATATAAAATCAAATCATCATAATCCAGTAATAAAGATTTATGTTTTTCTTCTTTATAAATAGATATAAAATTTTTAATCAAAATAATTAAAGCCTTGGTATTTAAGTAAATATTCAAATTCAAAAAGTTTTGGCAAAAATCAAAGATTCTATCCTGTTCGTTTCTTAAAAAGTCTGTAATCTCACCAAATCCAGCCATTTTTTTAGAATCAAGTTTTAATTGATATTTTTGATTATCTGATTTTATAAAACCCGATATATATTTATCTAAATCCGATTTATTATTAGAAAAATCCATCATTGCAGCACCTGCATTGATTATCTTAGATGAAAAATCCGAATTGCTTAAAACCTTTTCTGCTATGGATTTAATTTTCCCAAAGTCAGATTTATTTATAAAATTTTTAGTTAGCGATTCAATACTATCTGCTTCTATCTCCAAAAACTTTTTTGCATTATTAGAAAAATACTCCACCATATTAGTCTTGTCATTAAAATCAAAAAATTTAGGATATAATTTAAGTATATTATTTTGAATATCATCAAAACTATACTCGGTAGATACTGATAAAATTCTGTTCCAAGCCCAATTTAATTCTTCGTCTTGTTTTTTATTAAATAGCAAATGGAAACAATTGCTTAAAATACGAGATTGATTAGATTCATCAAGAATCTTAAAGCCAGCCTCGACACCAGCCTCAACAGAAAATCTAGATAAAATATCCTGACAAAAACTATGGATTGTTTGAATTTTAACAGGTTCTCTTGCATCAATATAATCATAAAAAAGTTTTCTGGCCTTGATTAAATCATTATCTGTGATATTTTTTGAATCTTCTACTATATCAACTAAATAATCGCGGAGTTCCTCGTCTGATGCATAATTCCAAGTTGATAATTCTGATAAAATTCTATTTCTCATTTCATCAGCACCAGCAGTTGTATAGGTTAAACAAAGTATAGAACCATGTTTTTCACCACGAAATAAAATTCTGAGAAGTCTTTGAACTAAAACTTTTGTTTTACCTGTTCCGGCATTTGCCTGAACCCACACATTTATTAAAGGATTTGAAGCCTGTTTCTGATTTTCAGTAAGTTTATTTTTAGCCATAATTTTTAGCCTTTACTTTTTTAATTGTCTTTGTTAAAATGATAACACAAAAAAACAAAAAATCAAAAAGAAAATAGGAAAGAGAAAATGAAGAAGGACACCAATCTATATAAAACAGAAAATACGGGGATTTTCAAAAGTATAATTTTTGGAGTATTATTATTTGCGAGTATTTTTGCAATATATAAAATAATAACATCTGCTATAAATATATCCGTTCCAAATGCGGAATTAAAGATATTATTATCTGCGACTGGTCTTATAGTTGTTTGGGGAATTTACGGATTTTTTGCAGTGATTCATAGTGCTAAAACAACTAAAAAAACTATTGATTCTATTTTAGAATTACTTTTTAATCCAGAGGGGGTTCGCATTGAACAAGTTCGTATAGTTTTAAGCCAAGTTATGGAAAAAGAAATTACAATCCTTGAAAAAACATTTGATAATATGACAGCAAAAATTGAAGAACAACATCAGAATGCTATTAAAACACAATCTCAAATTGAAACGGATAATAAACATCTAACTGAAACTGCAAATAAATCCACAGAAAATTTTGAAAAAATTACAGAAAATTTAGCAAAAAATATAGATGCTTTCAAAAAGTTAGTAGAATCTGATAAAATAAAATCTTTAATGGAGACTATATCAAATTTTGAAAAAAATATCTCAGAAATTTATGACAACACCTCATCTATTTCAAAAGAAGTATTTAATACCAATGATAAAATGATTTCTGGTATTAAAGAATTACTTACTACAAATAAAACTCTATCTGATAATATGAATCAAACTTTTGATAGTTCTAGTAAGCAATTTAATTCTTTTATAGTTGATATGGATGCCTTTAATCAAAAATTAGCAAAAACTATGGGCGAAACAACTATTGGATTCAAAGATGTTCAGGCTGAATCAAAGAAATTAAATACATTATTAAATGATAATAAAACAAATTTAGAAATAAACCTAGAATCATTAAAAACTTATACATCTCAAACACTAACTACCTTACAATCACATGTTCGTGAAATAGATTGCACGGTGAAAGAAGCTGAGGGAAGAATTCGTCTTACTGAATCATCTTTAACCAAACAAGAACAAGGACTTCAAAAAGTTTTAATGGATTTAATGGAATATGCTAAAACTATGGAAGACTATATTCGCGGGGTCTCAACTGAAATAACTGCCCTAACAGTAAAAATGCAGGGACAAATGAAAGAGTTCTCTAATGAAGTTGTTAAAAATATGCAAGAAGTCAATTTATCTGCTACAACTACTCTTTCTGAAACAGATCAAGCCACTAAATCATTCTCAAAAAGTGTTCAAGATATGTCATCTACAATTCAGGAGTCTATGGAATCAGTATCTAAATTGCACGAAAAACTCACCACAGACGCAGTTGGGCTTATAAATATATCAAAGGAAACCACTGAGCAATTAAGTCCTATGGCGGGTATTATAAGTTCTTATAATCAGGTTCTTCCTAAAATATCTAATGACACAAAAGGATTCTTAAACTTATTCTCGGAACAAATAACTACTTTTGAAAATAAATCCAAAGAAGCCGTTGCTGAAATTTCTTCCAAAATAGCAACTCTTGATGTCCAAATAAACAGTGTTAAAAACTCGGCTAAAATTTCTAGCGAAGATATAGTTGATATGACAGAAACATTAAAATCTATTTCTGAAAAATCTGTATCTGAAATATCTGAAATGTTAAATAATTATAAAACTATTGCTGGGCAATTAGAGCAGACGAACACTAAAATGAATTTTACCATGGCTAAACAAAAAATTATGACAAAAGAATCTGAATTAAATTTAGATTCTACGGTTCAAGAAAATCCAAATGTCGCAAAGATGGATTTGATTGCTGATAAATTACACGAGGTTAGCCGTGAAATCGCCATGCTCACGGGGACAACAATTTCCGATGTTGTTTGGCAAAGATATAATTCAGGGGATAAGTCTATATTTTCAGACTGGCTGTCTAAAATGTTAGAAAAAGCAGATAAAGGAAAAATCAAAGCAATTATAAAATCAGATGACAATTTCCGTCAAAAATCTAGCAGTTTTATAAAAGGATTTGAAAGAATTCTAGATGTAATTACACTAATGGAAAATTCTGGTGTAGTTCGTCAAAGAATTATGAACACTACTCTTGGAAGTATTTACAGTTCATTGAAAAAATATTTATAAAAAAACTCCCAAATGGGAGTTTTTTAATTTTAATTATTTTATCTACCGAATAATTTATTAAATATATTAGGATTTTTAATTTTCTTTTCCCATTTACCTGTTTTTGTGTTAAGAATATAATTTTTTTCTCTGAAACCATAGCATTTGTTTTTAATGTTAAAATACAAATCCCCTATTTTATTACCTGTTGTTGCTAAAATACTAATATCAAATTTTTTTTCATTCAAATCAAGGGCAACTTCTCTATCAAAAGAATTTCCATTTTCAATTTTTTCCATTAGTCTAAAAGTATTATCTTTGTCTTTTCCTACGATAACAAGATATTTTTTATTTCCAATTTTTTGATCTTCATTTATAGTAACATCAAAAGATTTTGATTCTATAATTTTGTTTATTTGTTTTAAAGCATCTAAATTTTGTTTTTCCTGAGCGGTTTGTGTCATAATAAACTCCTTTTATTTGTTTTGGACATACATATTATATCATAAAAATATATAAAAGTCACCCCCCCCCCGAAGGGAGTTTTTACAAAAAGAGAAAAAATTATTCAGGTTTTTTCTCTTCAAAATCGGCATCAACAGTTTTGTCGTCTGCTGGTTTTTCATTTCCAGATTCAGCAGCCGCTTGTTGTGCTTCTTGGGCTTGTTTATAAATAATCTCGCCCAATTTCATAGATGCATTTGTTAAAGCCTCTGTTTTTGCTTTAATATCTTCTAATTTAGCATCTGCTTTATCAAGTTCTACTCTTAAATCAGATTTAGCATCTTCTATCAATTTTTTAGTTGCTTCATCTAATTTATCGGCATGCTCTTTCATAGATTTTTCAACAGCATGAATCCCTGATTCAGCAACATTTCTGGCTTCTACTAATTCGCGTTTAGCCTTATCTACTTCGGCATTAGCCTCGGCATCTTTAACCATTTTTTGAATATCATCATCTGATAATCCGCCGTCTGATTTAATAGAAATAGTTTGCTCTTTTCCAGTTCCTTTATCTTTGGCTGAAACATGAACTATACCATTAGCATCAATATCAAAAGATACTTCAATCTGAGGCATTCCTCTTGGAGCGGGAACAATTCCTTCTAAGTTAAATTGACCTAATAATTTATTATCGGCAGCCATATCTCGTTCTCCTTGGAAGACACGAATAGTAACAGCAGATTGATTATCTTCGGCGGTTGAGAATATTTGAGATTTTTTAGCAGGAATGGTTGTATTTCTGTCAATCAATCTTGTAAATACTCCGCCCAAAGTTTCAATTCCAAGTGATAATGGAGTAACATCAAGCAATAAAACATCTGTTACATCACCTTTTAATACAGCCCCTTGAACAGTTGCTCCCATAGAAACAACTTCATCTGGATTTACGCCCTTATGTGGTTCTTTACCGAAGAAATTTTGAACAACTTCTTGAACTTTTGGCATACGAGTTTGACCTCCGACCAAAATTACTTCGGAAATTTCTTTATTTGAAATTCCAGCATCTTTTAATGCTTTACGACAAGGCTCTAATGTTTTGTCTATTAAATCATCAACAAGGCTTTCTAGTTTTGCCCTAGATAATTTAATGTTCAAATGTTTTGGACCTGTTGCATCAGCAGTAATAAATGGTAAATTGATGTCTGTCTCTGTTTTTGAGGACAATTCAATTTTGGCCTTTTCTGATGCTTCTTTCAATCTTTGAAGAGCCAATTTATCGTTCTTTAAGTCAATTCCATTAGATTTCTTAAATTCATCAACGAGATAATTTATAATACGATTATCAAAATCTTCTCCCCCGAGAGTTGTATCTCCGTTGGTAGATTTTACTTCAAAAACTCCGTCTGTAATTTCAAGAATTGAAATATCAAATGTTCCACCACCAAGGTCATAAACAGCAATAATTTCATTCTTTTGTTTTTCCAAGCCATAAGCCAAAGCCGCTGCGGTTGGTTCATTTACTATACGTAAAACATTCAATCCAGCAATTTTTCCGGCATCTTTAGTTGCTTGTCTTTGAGAATCATTAAAGTATGCAGGAACTGTAATAACTGCTTCCGTAACAGGTTCTCCAAGATATGCTTCAGCATCTTTTTTCATTTTTGCTAAAACCATAGCAGAAATTTGCGATGGGGCATATTTTTTGCCATTTGCTTCAACCCAAGCATCTCCATTGTCACCCTTTACGATTTTGTAAGAAACCATTGACTGATCCTTTTGAATACTAGGATCATCAAATCTGCGGCCAATTAAACGCTTTACTGCATAAATTGTATTTTCTGGGTTTGTAACAGCCTGATTCTTTGCTGTAATACCAACTAAAGTTTCACCCGAGTCAGTAAAAGCAACTACAGATGGCGTTGTCCTTTGCCCCTCACTATTTTCTATAACCTTAGGATTTTTGCCGTCCATAAAAGACATACAAGAGTTTGTTGTTCCTAAATCTATACCTAATACTTTTGACATAATAAATTACTCCTATTTTTTTAATTCATTGTCTTATCTTTTTCAGATAACTGCAATATGTGAAAAAAAAATCACTTTTCAAGATGCTTTTAGAAAAAAATTATTAAAAATTTGAGTCAAATCCTAAATAGGAAAACTATCAGGATAATTTGAAGAAACCCTTGAAATAAATTTTAGAATCTTGGATAATTTTGACCTGATTATCAAGAGTTATAGGATTTTTAGATAAACTATTTATAAAATCTATCATATTTTTATCAAAAATCATTTCTTGGACAGAATTTACAATTAGCCAATCTATATCTAAACCAATTTTATTAAAATCATTATAATTTGATGTGTTTTTATGCCTTACGAGCAGGTCGTCTTTCATACCAACTCGGCTTTTTGCTATATCAAATCCAGAGTTCGGTTGTATAAAGTATAAAATTTTAAAATCAAAATCAAAACCAGATTTTCTACACCAATTTATCATTTGAAGTATGTATCTAGGTTGAATAACATCGTAAACTAAATTCTGATTTCTATGAGATAAAAATTCTTGCTCACTAACCCCGTAAAGCCATTTGGGGTCACCTTCTTTTCTTACATCTTTATTTACATCAAGATATGTGACAAATTCAGCATTCTCAAAATCGGATTCGCTAGAGAAAAAATAGTCTATCCCATCTTTTTCGCCTTCTCTAATTGGTCTTGTTGTCATGGAAATTAAAGGGTAAAATAAGCCTTGTGGTAATATATTGTTTTTGAAATAACCCTTTCCTGAACCTGACAAACCAGTTAAAAATAATAAAACATTTTTATTTTTCATAAAATAACCCTCATCTATTAAAGATTATAGATAATTTCAAAATAAAAAGTCAATAGGATACAGTTTAATGTACCGTTTTCATATCTCCAAGATAAATCCCCAGAGATTTTGCAACTTTTAATAAAGGATTTGACTCCTCTACATAAGAAAAACTAGCATATACATTAGGAACTTTGGGATCGGCAACTATTTCACCAGAATGGAACATTTTATCCAAAGAAATTGTCTTGTATTCGTCATTTTCCCTGACAACTAATACATTTGTTTCCCCTGCTTCAATAGCACCAATAGCCGTCATCGCCATAGATGTAGCAACAATCCTATCATCAGAATCAGAGTCTCCGCCCCTTTGAAGATGCCCAGGATTGACGACCCGATTATTATATTTATTTTTGAAAAGCATTTCAGAAATGGATTCTACCACTGATTTATTTTTAGATTTACTTTTTACACCTTCGGAGACCATTATAATACCCCAATCACGACCAGTGTCTTTTTCAATTTTTTTAATGTGATTTAATAAACCACTTTCCGACCAAGCAATCTCTGGAATTATAATTGCATCAGCATAAGATGCTATTCCTGCTGTTAAAGGTAAATAACCGACATCTCTACCCATCGCCTGAATAATAAACCAGCGATGATGCGACCTTGCAGACATCAGAATATCATCTGAAAATTGAGTCAATTGGGAAACGGCTGTGGAAAATCCAATTGTAATGTCTGTTCCTGGAACGTCCATATCTATTGTTTTAGGAATACCAATAAATTGCAAATTATTATATATTTTCAAATGACGATAAGCCAGAGACATAGAGCCATTTCCACCTATTAAAATTAAAGCATCAAAACCCAATCTTTTTACAGAATCAGTCATTTTGCGAATAAATTCGTTTTCTTTATTTGCTAATATTGAATCTTTTAATCCGAGAGCTGTTCCTTTGTAAGATCCGTTTTGTAAATATGATCCGGATATTCTGGCCCAGAAAAGTTCAACTGATTTCATTGTTAAAGGAATAATTCTTTGAGGCC
>CAZEWI010000029.1:0-9990 GCA_964514455.1 uncultured Bacteroidales bacterium
CATTATACTTAAAGTTTTTCAAGTTGCAATAAAAAAGTATTCCTTTTTTGTTTTTCTTGATATTTTGGATTAAATGTTATATAATACAGGTGTGAAACAAAAAAGGAGACAATATGATTAAAATAGAACCAAAAAAATATGTTGAAGAACAATTAAAGAAAGGTGCTAAAACTGCTTTGTATGCCAAAACGGCTAGAATCCAAGCAAGAGTTGGTATCATAGGCGAAATTGTAACTACTGTCATGAAAGATGGTTTGAAAGAAACTCAAAATCAGGTTAAAGAAAAAGGGGATATGGTTGCTACAAATCCGGGTGGAGAACATTATATTATTGATGCCAAAACATTTGCTAAAAAATATGAATTAGATCCTGCTAATAAAAAATTATATCGTCCTAAAGGTGGTGCTCAAAAATTTTTAGTTGTTAAGGAAGATGTTGAATTTGTTGCTCCTTGGGGTGAAAAAATGAATATAAAAGCCGGTGGAGTTTTGAATATAACCAATTTAGATGATATTTATGGTATTCAAAAAGATGAGTTTGAACAAACTTATGCACTTTGTGATAAAAATGGTGTTATTGTAAATTTATTAAAGATGAAAAATTCAAGAGGAAAATAAAAAAAAACGGGGTTTTACCCCGTTTTTTTATATGTCGTTTTGTAGTTGTTTTTGTATTTGTTCAAAGTTTCTTAATTTTTGTTCCGTTGGATAATAAGTTGAAAATGGTATTGTCATTACTTTTGATTCGCAATTTTTTAAACTGTCTTTTTTTACAAAATTACCTTTTTTATCTATAATTCCATCGCTTAAATCTTCTTTGAATGCACTTACTAATCTTATGATTGTTGGATAATCTATTTGTCTTTTTCTGTTATCAGATGTATATGAAAATCCGTTTTTCATAAACTCTTGTGCGGCCAACCCCTCACGAACGAGGTTGAAACGCATTTTTTTGTATAAATCTAGGTCTATATTCTTTAATGCAAATATACGAATTTTGAATATTGGCATAAGTTCAAATTTTTTTGTCATTTGTGACTCCTTTTTGTTTGTTCAACTTTTATAGTATAGTGATATTTTTTATTTTGTCAAGTGTTTTATTGAAAATTTTTTAATATTGAGGAATTTTTTTATTTTTCCATAGTTCGCTTAAATATGTTTTCCCGTTTATATTCCTGCATTCTATATCAGGTTTTGATTGTAAAAGCCTTGTTATTGCCTCAATCGTGGTGTCTGTTATCATTGTTTTCTTGTTTTTATTGACCTTACTCTCTGGAACGGGGTATTTGTATATGATTTTCTTTATTCCAACCTGTAAAATGTGTTTTAAGCAATTTTCGCAAGGTGCATACAATGAGTATAAAATACAATTTTTTAAGTCCCTTTTCGCAAATAATAGAGCATTCATTTCTGCATGGATTACTACGTTATATTTTATAGGCCTTTCATAACTCATTTTTGTCTCATCGCAGCCGCCAACAAAGCCGTTATAACCAAATGATACAGGTCTGTGCTCTTCATCTACTATAACACAACCAACTTTTGTTGATGGATCTTTTGATTTTTTTGCTACTTCTTCGGCTATATTCAAAAAGTATTCGTCCCAACCCATAATTTGACTCCTTTTTTGAGTTATCTGTTTATTATATTGCTTTTTCTTTGTTTTTCAAGTTTTTTATAAAAAGGTCTTTGTTTTAAGAAATAATTATATGGAGTGTGACTGACTAGATTCCACACTGAATGCTAATTCACACCGTATATTTTATAATGAATGTTGGACACCCCCTCCAAGAAATTACTTTGTAATTTCTGTCCTCCCCCGCCTTGCGGTAGAGGGAATAAGGAATGTTTGGATTGGATTCCACGGCAGGCGAAGCCTGCCTCTGAATGACAAAGGAAGGATTGACACCCCCTCCTGAAATCGCTGGGGCGATTTCGTCCTCCCCCGCAAGCGGTAGAGGGAATAAGGAATGTTGGATTGGATTCCACGGCGGATTTTCAATCCGCCTCTGAATGACAGGGTGGTGCTAATTGAGCGGGTTATGATAGATGATGTAAAAAAAACCACCCGAGTGGGTGGCTTTTATTATTCTTTTGAAACTGGTTATACTGGTTTCCAGTTTTTGAACTGGCTTATATTAGTTTCTGGCTTTTGTAACTGCTGCACGGTTTTTAGCCCATACTGCTTCGCCTGTTCCCAATACAAGTGGGTGTTCCTTGCCGTAAGAAATAGTTTTGATTCTTTTTGAATCAACTCCGTCTTTTACGATAACTTGTTTCGCCGCATTCGCACGACGGGCACCTAATGCCAAGTTGTATTCAACTGTTCCGCGAGCATCGCAATGTCCGCCAATTACAACTTCTTGGGTTGGGTGATTCTTTAAGTAGAGTGATTGACCCAACAAGTTATTGCGGGCCTCTTCGCTAATTGCTGATGAGTCAAATGCAAAGTATACTGTTTGATTGTTTATATCTGATGGTTCTACGATTGATGATCCACCACCGCAAGCAGCAAGTAATCCAGCACTGGCTAATGCAACATAATTTAACACTTTCATTATTTCCTCCCTTGATTTGTTATGGTCAATGTTTTATAGTGTTCTTTGAGATTATAACCTATGGAGTCTGAAATTGCAAGAAAAATATATTAAAAATTTGAAAAATCTTTTGTTTGACCTTGATTTATATGGGGTGAATTTTGAGGTTCAGGACTCTATTACTATAAATGCTGATAATAATCCTGATTCGTCTAAATCACAGGATTTAACTAAAAAAAACGATTCGGAGGCAATTCCAATTAAACCCTTGAAACCAAATCAGGCCGATTTGGCTTTCTCGGATGCGGAAAAAGCGGTTGAAAATGCCTCTAATTTGGCTGATTTGAAGAATTGTCTGGCTGGTTTTTCTAAATGTCCGCTCTCGCTTGGGGCAAAGCCAATTTTTGCTAAAATGTCAGAATCTTTGGAGTCGCCTAAAGTCTTAATTTTTCTTGATATGCCTAGTATGGAAGATGATTTAATCGGCGAAATTGTTTGCTCGGACGATGGGGTTATGCTTGCAAATATGATGAAATTTATTGGGTTGGATTTTAATAAAAATTGTGTTGTTATGCCAACTCTTTTTTGGAGAACCCCAGGGGGTCGGTCGCCTCTGGATTCTGAACTAAATTATTCACGGCCTTTTTGGCAAAAAGCAATTCAAATTATTCAGCCGAATTTAATTTTGACTTTCGGGCAAGAGGCAGTCTCGCGAATTTTGAATCGTAAAGAGTCTATTCAAAAAATTCATGGGCAAAAATTAGAATTTTCAGAAGGCGAATTTAATTGTCCCGTTTTTCCTATATTCTCGTTGGAATACTTGATTGAAAATCCTGCCGAAAAAAAAGTTGCTCTGGAAGATTTGAAAATTGTTAAAGAGTTTTTAGGTTAGGCGGCTTGGTTTTGTTGCTTTTTCTTTTGCCAAATGTAAGGTTTTCCTGATTTTACAAATGGTCGCATATCGGTTGTTTTAACACTGGATACATCATTCCAAAATTGCCATAATTCTTCCACCGTTTTTTGATTCTTTTCAGAAGTTGCTTTTTGTTTTTCTTTACCTTTTATATTGTTTTGTGTAATTTGGTAATCGTTTAATTTTTGTTGATAGACTTTATCTGCGGTTTTTATTTCATCAATTTTTCCTTGTATATTAGCTTTTTTGGATTCTAAAGTTCTTAATTCTTTTTCCCCATCTTTTTTTATATCTTCATCATCCATTATACTGTTTAACTCTTGAATATCATTTTCAATTTTTTGTAGTTCTTGTTTATATTTATCAAGATTTTTATTTAATTCATCCGTTTTTGTTTTAGCAGCGGTCATTGCCTGTTCTAAATCTTTTAATTTTTTTCTATCTGTGTCAGAGACTTCACTTATTTGAGATGATTGTTGTCCTGTCATCGCATTTATTTCTTTTTGGCCAGATTGGCGAATTCTTGCTATTGCTTGTTTCCCAAGATTGCGGCCAAGAGCAACTGCATTTACTACTCCTGCGAAGCATAATTTTGCCATCCAATCAGCGACTTTGCCAACCGCTTCTGCCCCTGCATTTCCTTTGAATAATGATAGGCCTTTTACTAATTCAGTTTTTTCACTCCAAAACTCTTTGAATTTTGCTTTCCTGTCGTAAAAGTCAAACATTCCATATCTCATCACTCCGAATGTTTCAAGCATTGCTTTCGCGTTGTTTTCTGATATTTCGCCAGATACTGTGTATTTTATTATTTGTGATGCTATAAAGTTTAATCTGTCTGGACTACTTAAAGCCTCGTCAAAAAGTTTTTTATCATCTTTTTGTAATTTTTCTAAAAACCATTTTAATTTGTCCCAGTCCTTTTTTTGTTCTGGATTTAATTTTGGTTCTAGTTTTAACCATGCTTCTAATCCTTGGTCTGGTGTAATTCCGTTCTTTACCATTGCTCCGACAATGCTTTTGGCACTTTCACTTTTGTATGCATGGCGGTAGTGTCTTTTTGTAAATTTATATAGAAATTCATCAAGGACTTTTTCTTCAACTTTATCTTTTGCTTTTTGAAATGGTGTTTTCGGATATTTCATTTTTTCTGGTAATTTGGAAAAATCATTTTCAGATTTTATTTCTTCCATTGGAGAAACTATTTCATTGCTACCGTTTGATTTAATTGCCTCTGCTATATCTTTCTTGGTATAAATTGTATCAAGTATTTCTGGTAATTCTGTGCTGAACTTATTTAAGTTTTCAGGTGTTGGCTGTTCTTTTGCTTTTATTTTATCTAAAAATTCTTTTGCTGTTGGTTCGGAATAAGAATATGCCTGTAAAAATTCTTTGATTTCAGAATTGCTTTTTCCAATTTTATGTTTGTTTAAATTTTTAAGTATCTCAGATGCTTTTTGAGCACCAAAATAGCCGAAAAATGCTTCTCTAAATTCTCCAGAAAACCATTGTAATAAATTATCTTGTTCATTATTATCTAAAGTTGGCTTTGGTGGAAATAGACTGCTGACATCGTTACCATATTTTGTGAAAAATTCAACCACATCAGGTGATATGTTTGGATTATTTACTTTTTTTCTGAGATTATCAAATACATTCCATAAATCAGAATATAAATCGTTTAATTCTTCCGAATTCAAGGGTTCTTTTGCTTTTGATTGTTTTGATAATTCTAAACTGAGTTTATTGAGTTGTAAGTATTGTTTTGTAAAGTCTTTATCGGAAAATTTTTTATCATTTTGTGTGAATTTCCCGAGTTCGTTTAATTTTTCTTCCAGCCATTTAGAACGAAAATCTTTGTCTTTATATATTGATTTGTATTTTTGTAATAAATCAGTGCATATGTTGTTTTGTAATAAGGCAAGTTGTTTGAGTTGAACATTTATATTGTTATTGTTTATGTTGCTTAAAATATTGGATATTATTGGTTCGTTTTCTGTATTTTTATATGATTTAATTATATCATTTTTTTCAAGGTTTTTTAATTTGTCTTGTAAATCTTTTATCGATTCTTCGCTAGCACCCTTTGTATAACCGTTTAAGTAGCCAAATTCTTGGAATTCTTTTAGTGCATTTAGTATTTTCCTTTGGTTGATAATTTCTGTTGGGCTGGCTTGATTATTAAAATCCTCAGTTATGCGGGAATATATTGATGTATTCCAAGTTTTAACTTCCGATTTGTCGGCATTCTTGTTATCAACCCATTTTTTTAGTTGCTCTTGGGCATCAAGGGACATTCCATTATTGAAATGCCTCATAGTGAAATAATTTTTCAAAAAATTATCATAACTTGCCATTGGGTTTTGCCTTTGGTTAGATTTCATTTATAATATAGCACAAAAATTAGATTTTTTCAAGTCTTTATCATATTTTTTCTATTTTTTTCAAAAAAAGGTATAGACTAATCTCAAAAGATTATTTTATAATAATTTCAAGGGAAAAAATATGAGAAAAAAAATTAGTCCGGCTTTTATTGTTATTTCCGCTTTCATTTTGGCAATTTTGCTTTGTTTGCTCGGCTTACAATGGTTGGTTGTTATTTTCTCGGCTGTCGTTATTTTAGGAACTCCGTTTTATTACTATTGGTGGCTGTCCAAAAAGCCCAAGGGTGTAAAATGAAAAAATTAAAAAAAGTTTTTTTATTTAGTTTCTTGTTTTCTATGATTCCTGTGGTCGCTTCCGCTGTCGCTCCTTTGATCGTTGGGGCTATTGCTGTTGCTGGATTTTCTGTTTTTCGTTCTTTCGCTCCTGTTGATATGGAGGGTGCTTATAATTTCTTTTCTAGTTGTTGGACTTGTGGTATATTTTCCGGTATCGTAAATGCTTTTTCTTCTATGCTAAATGTCGTTTATCTCTCCCTTGGTGAGTTTATGATTTACATTATGATTCTTGTTACGGCTGTTTGGATTGCTTATAAAATACTTAAATCTTTTATTGTCGCAAAGCCTGTTCAGTCTGGTTGGGAATATGTAAATAAATTTGCTCCTCATATGGTTAAAATGGTTTTTATCGCCGGTATTCTACTTTTGCCTATGCCTAAACTTTTAATTTCTACTTTCGTTGAGCCTGTTGTTTATGTCGCTATGTCCTATAATAAAGCCGTTGATAGTCATTTCTCGCCAGAAGAAACTAAAAATGTTTATAGCGAATGTTTAATCGCTACTATTATTCAAGATAATCAAAATAAGCCCGATCCTAATGATGCTTTTTCACCTATGTTTAGGGCTTCACTTGCTTGTCAGTTGGCCAGTATTCATCGTTTGGCTGGAACTGGGCTTACGGTTGGTTGGACTTTTATGAATGAAGCATTTAATCTTAAACATTTTTATAAAGTTTTATTTTTGCCTGTATTTCCTAATTTGGGATTGTTTTTCTTGGGCTTTTTACTTATTGCTGCTTTTCTTGTCGTTTTGCTTCCTGTGCCTCTATATATTTTGGAGGTGGTTATTAGTCTTGCTATTGATTTTATTTTTCTGCCTCTGATTTTTCTTGGGTGGCTATTTAATGGAAATACTTTCTTTGTTGGTGATAAAAGAAATTTGAAAACAATTATTGAAGATTTTATTAAAGGTTTTGCTGGAATTGCTATGCTACTTATCTTTGTTAGTTTTGCGATGTTTTTCCTTGATAGTATTTTATCTCCTGATAATGTTTCTGTGAGTTTTATTCAGCAGGCTATTGAAACTAATAATCCCGATGTTTTAGTAGATGGTTTAACTATGAAAAATGGCTCTTTCTTTACTTTATTATTCTCTGGTGTGTTCTTGGCTATGTTTATGTTTGGTATGGTTAAATTAGTTAAAACCTTATTTTCCGGTGTCTCTATTCCTGAAAAATATCTTAATGTTACAAAAGATAATGTGAAATATATGGCTAATGTCGGAAAAAGTGTTTATAAATTATTCTCAAAGAAAAAAGATTCTTGATATTCTTAGTTCTTTAATTTATTCGCAAAGTGGGCCGTTATTAAAGCCATAATCCCCGCAAATATCCAGACTCCGTTTATGCTGTTAAACATATATATAAATAAAGCCGCTATCATTGGGACAATTATATGTGAAACTCCTTTCGCCGTTTTGAATATGCTGAAAAATCTGTTGTAATCTGCCTTTGGAAGACTCTTGAAAAATGGTATGTTTAATATAGGTTCTATAAATGAATTAGGTATTTGCCATAGCAAAAATAATCCTATTAAAAATATACCTGCCGATTGCGATGCAATAAATGCACATATCGCAAATCCTAGGTAGCCTAATAAAAAGAACCTTTTTAAGCCATATTTTTCCGATAAGTTTGATACTATCGGTGAAAATATTATAAATGGTATTGTTCCTAAGGCTAATACTAATCCCATAAAATCTTTTGAATATCCTGCATTTATAATCGCTAATGGAACATATAAGCCCCTTAGTTTTTGAATGCCGTGATACCCAAATGCTGTCATATATATCGCTATTAAATCCGGTCTGCGTATATATCTTTTTATGTTTTTGAAAATTTTTAGCCAGACACTTACTATCTTTCTTGGTTGAACATCTTTTTGCTCACTTCTTAAATGCTGGTGAATAAAGTAAAATGCATAAAATACATATATTATACTGACTATCTTTAATGGAAATAAATTGTCGTATTCTTGCGCATAATATGATCCTATGATTGGTCCTGCTAATGCACCTAAATTTGAAAGTAGTGCATATCTGCCATTTATTCGGGCAAGGTTTTCTCGGCTGCTGAATTCTACCATAAAAAGAGATAGCGATAGCCCTATTATTATTACACTGAGTTGTCTTGCTATATCAAGGCTGATGAATGAGCCCATTGTTATCGGAAATGACATTCCTAGGGTCGCAAATATCGCTATGATAAAGCCAAATAATGTCAATTGTGTCTTGTTAAATAAGCGAAATAACTCCGAACTAAATAGGGTGAATACTAATCCAACTAGGGCAAAAAATGAACTGTATATGCCAACCAAAATGTCGCTCTTGAATACTTGATATAATATCAGCGAATACACTGCACCAAGTATGCCCCCAATTAAACCAGAAAATATACCCATATTCGCAAATGTTTTGCCTGAAATCCCTTGTGATAAATTTATGTATTTTTCCATATTACTTATTTCCCTTTTTCTAGGGATTATATCAGATTTTTAATGTTTTAGCAAATTATATTATTATTTCAGATATAGGGTTGGATGCTCGGATTTTAGGCGATTTAACGACTCGTCTTGCGATTTATAAAAGTCAGTCGGATTCCAAATTTGAAAACTGTTGCCTCGGCCAACAAAAAGTGCTGTGGTCTTGATTCCTGCGTGTTTGATTAAATCGTCAGGAATTATAATTCTGCCAGTTACATCAAAGTTTAACGGTCTTGCATCAGCAAATAACATCGCCGATAAATCATCGGTCTTGTCATTAAATACACCTAAATCATCTGTTGCTTGGGCCATTTTTTCCATTCTGGACATACTGACACCCTCAATACATTTCGCATTAAATGAGCGGTATAATACGACTCCGCTGAAATTGTCGCCGTTCGTTGCTGAACGAAAGGAGGCTGGGACGGATATCCGTCCCTTTGTATCCAGGCGATTTTCAAAGACTGATAAGAATAAAGCCATTTTTGCCTCCCGTATTTGATTCGTATCATAGGTTTTTATAAAAGTCAAGTCCTTTTATGGTATTTTATGACATTTTATAATCCTTTTATGGAAAATCGTTTTCAAATGCTTGATTTTTAAGTAAAACTGAAAAAAGTTAAAATAAAATGATTTTTTTACTTGACTATTTGCTCGCGATTTCGTTATTATATCTTCATAAGGAACAAAAAACCTTTAACTTCAAGGAGGAGCATTGAGATGAAAACTAAAATTACTAAAATTATGAATGTTTTAGATACCGTTTTAACAGACACGGTTTGGCTGAGTGAGACTAATGAAATCGTTTCTCTCGCTGATATGCTGCATGTAGGAAATTTTGATGGTACTCCTAAATCTATTGAAGATCTGGACAGACGGTCTTTGTTGGGAGCAGTGCTTTCTCTTCAAATCCGCTCGGATAATTTTGATGTCGTTGTTGAATCCCTCTCTGATAAAGAGTTAGGGTTGAAAGTTAAACAAATGGTTTTCGTTGAGGCTAAAAAAATGCTTGATGCCGCTAATCAGTCTTCTTTGAAAGTTGCTTAAATTATTTTTTAGAAATTCCTGATAAACAGGAAGGAGGGAAAAGGGTTTTGAGGTTCTCCACACTTCAAAGCCCTTTCTTGTTTTTGTGATGGGTTTGAATCGTGGTTTGTTTTAATTTTGGTTTGATTTGGGGTTGTTTATCTAAATTATTTATTTGTCAAGTTAAAACGGGAGTAGGTGGTTGTGGGATAGAGCGGGAGTGGGGGTGTGGTGGAGATGTGAGGTGTTTGGTTGTTTTTTTTGGGGGTAGAATAGTATAATGTGGTATAGCATATTTGTAGAATGGTATGAGAA
>CAZEWI010000030.1:0-9183 GCA_964514455.1 uncultured Bacteroidales bacterium
GTTGATAAATCAAGGTATACATCTAATCCATCAACACCAACACTAACATTTCCAAGATTATAATTAGTTAAAACAGAATCCTTAGCATCAATAATTCCTCCATTTGGATTCAGTGTTCCAATCCCAGATAAATCTGTTTTTATAGGCTCTAATATACCACCAGATTTCAAAATCAATTTATTCGGTGTAAATGTTGATGCAGAACCTAAAAGCAATCTTGCATCACTAACTTCCACATTTCCAGAATTGATATTATAATCAGCAGAATTCAGTTCAACAATAGATCCATTCTTTATATAAAAATTACCGTTATTTTGAGTATATACACCAAAACTATTTGTAGAAGAATCAAAATTATCTAAAATAACATTTCCTCCGCTATTAGTAACACCTCCAAGCCAGCCTTGAGTGTTTTCTCCAAAACTTACACTACCGCCAGTAACATTCATAAAAGACGATGCCGCGATATTTATATCTGTATTGGATAAAATAGATGACCCAGATATAACATTAAATGTTCCAGAATTTATATTAAATTCTCCATCATTAGCGACAATAATTCCATTAGATAAAAGTCCATCATAATTCAAAACTCCACCTTCTAATTCAATAGTTCCGGCCCATGTATCTCCAGAATTTACTGAAGCGGTTCCGCCATTTAAGTTTAGATAATTGTTGGTTTTTAAGTTTAGCGTAGCACTAGAAGAAAGAGAACTATTTGTTGCTAAAATCAGTCTAGAACCTTGTATTGAACCTCCTCCAATTATAGTAGAACCCTCTGTTAAATTAGTGTTATTATCAAATTCTAATTGAGAGCCATTGATTAAAGACAGACTTGAACCAGATCCAGATTGTATGTATAAAACATTATCTCCTATTGCGGATAATGTGAAGCCATCTAATATTATAGCCCCTGTATTATTTACATTTCCTAAAATAACATCTCCAAATCCGGCATACATAGTTCCTGCATTATTTACAAGTTCCTCCAGATTGTAATCTTATTGTTGCGGCAAGTGCAAAATCAGAAGAATCACTAAAATTTAATACTCCACCATTAGCAACTGTGAAAATACCACCATTTACATCAAAATTATAAGAAGAGGCAGAATTGGTATTCCAATTTATATTTCCTCCGTTTACAATATTTGAACCAGCGAAAAATTCAGATGCTACATTAGTTGTTCCTGCTGTTTGAGTAAATGTTCCATTAAAAGTTTGATCTCCTGTAAGGCTTAAAATTCCATTTCCAGATTTATTTATTGCTCCACTTCCGGAAATAGATCCAACACTAACAGTATTAGACGAGCCATTTATATTTAATGTTCCTGTCCCTGAATTATAAATATCATTTGCAAGAGTATTTACCTTATTTTCAGAAAATGTTATATTACCAGAAGTGGAATTCAATGTCAAAGTCCCATTGTTATAAATAGCACCACCATTTGTTGTTGAATTATTACCAGTAAATGTTGAATTACCATAAATTGTTCCTGTTCCATTGTTATAAATAGCACCACCATTTGTCGCGGTATTATTTGTAAATAAAGTTCTTTCTATACTAAAATTTGTTCCATAAACAGCACCACCATTTCCACTTGTTCCAGAACCAATAGTTGAAGTATTTTCTGAAAATGTGGAATTTATAATATTTAGAATGCCACTGGTTTGAGAGATGACACCACCATTCCCCTCTGTTACATTGTTATTTCCAAAAATCACATTATTTACATTCACTGTTGAATTGGCATTTGTAAGACTAATGACTGAACCGTCTCCTGTTTTTTTAGCATTTTGAGCGGTTAGATTTTTTAATGTAAATGCAGTGTTATCATCTCCGATAGAAAACATAGAATATAAATTATTTCCGGAAAGAATATGAGAAGATGCTGTTGTGCTTTCTCCAATTACACTAAAATTACCAGCAGCCATACTACTTAAATTATCTGCAAGAGTTTCTGTTGTTGCTATTTGGTAAGAACGAGGAGAATCTGTTGATGTATTTACATTATTAAGAGTCAAAGTGGTTCCTTGTTTTTCTAATTTTACACTTGTTCCACCAGCCGTAGTTGTTAATGTATATGTTCCTGCTGCTGTTGTGATTTCACCCGTATTGTTGGCAAAACTGATTCCAGTAAGAACACTATTTAGTGTATAGGAATCAAAATCTATAGCAGATGAGTTTAGAATCACAATATCAGATACATTTAAGTTGAATTGATCTGTGGTTGCATTTTCAACGGTCAAAGTATCGGTGCTAAAAGATAATCCACCTGTATTAACAACTAAATCAAAACCAATAGATGAATTTGTTAAAGATAAATCTGTAAAATAATAAGAATTTGATGTTGAATCTCCTGATGATAAGTCCAAAGTGCTGTTATTCAATACATAATCTGTATTACCTGTATAATCAGTTGCTCCTAATTTAACTTTTGAATTTGTAAAAGCAATTGTATTTGAATCGGTTGCATTTTGTATGTTTTCACTTAAAATGTAGTTTGCTGTTCCAGATTCTCCATTTCTACCAAATGTAGCAGTTGAACCAGTCCCGTTAAAAGTAAATGTTGATGGTGATAATGTTATGGTGTAATCATTATCAGATGTATTATGATTCCATGTGGCACTATCTCCAAGGATAATGTTAGAAGAAGGGTTTAATCCAGTTGTATTTAATGTTCCGCCTGTTATATTTTTAGTATTAGTCATACTTATTGAGTCCAAATCAATACTTGTCGTTCCTGCGGATTGATTATAATCACCAGAAAAATTAGAAAAATCACCTGTGATAGTTGTTGTTCCTGTTCCGGATTTATTGATTGTTCCAATACCAACTAATTGACTTCCTGATAGAGTTAGAGCACTTGTTCCTGTGAGATTTATTTTGGATCCTGAAGACATATTCAGTGTTGCCGCACTAGATAAATTACCGTCAGTGGAAATTTCCAATTCTCCAGAATTTATATTATACATAGAATTAAAACTATTTCCTGTAAGTATAGTTGATACATCAGAATTTTGGGTGTATGTTCCAGTAAATCCAGAAAAATCTCCATTAAAGGTAATATTTCCTGTGCCTGTTTTGTTTACATTTCCTGAGCCCGTTAAAGATGAACTATCAAAAGCAATATCTGAATTTGAAGATAAATTTAATGTGGCAGTTTCATCTAAATTTATAATTGAATTAGCAGACATTCCTCCCGCTAGATTCAAAACTCCTCCATTTATATTTGTTTCACTATTAAAATAATTTCCAGATATATTTGTCGTTCCAGTTGTTTGATTAAATGTTCCTGTAAAGTTAGATACATCACCTGTAATTGTTAAAGTACTTGTAGATAATTTATTTATAGTGCCAAATCCTGCAATACCTCCCGCTAATGATAATGTGTTATTAAATCCAGTTATATTTATTACTCCTGTGCTATCATTGTAAATATCATTTGCAACAGAAGCCGTATTTCCGCTAAATGTCAAATTTCCTAAATCTGTATTTAATAATAATGTACCTGTATTATAAATAGCCCCACCATTCGTTGTCGCTGTATTATTTGAAAAATTAGTTCCGGTACTGTTTGATAAAATTGATAATGTACCTGTATTATAAATAGCCCCTCCATTATTGGCAGAATTAGATGTAAAATCAGTTCCTTCTAATATTATTTCTCCGCTATTAGCAACATAAATAGCCCCTCCATTATATGTGGTAGCTCTATTTTTATCAAACCCAGTGTTATATGCAGTTAAAACACCTGCGATATTAAATGCTCCTCCATTGTTTGTAGTCTCAGAAAATTTATCCCAATGAACAACATCTCGTAAATTGATGGTTTGTCCAGAAAAATTATTTATACCAACTTTACCATTACCATTTATCGTATATCCATTACCGTAAATAGTAAGTAAAGCACCAGATGAACCAGCCATATCTCCAATATTAAGAGTTTCTGTTTCATCTGATGTTAAAGAAAATGTTCTAGTAAGATGTTCTGAATCCAATACTGCCGCTCTTAATCCTGTTGTTCCAGAAAGAGCGGTTGTTTCAACATCTAAAACACCGAGTGATGTTTGGCTAAATACATGAGAAAAAGTATTTGTAAATCCGCTATATGTAGTATAATTAGAAAGAACAGGAGCATTTGAATCAGTAAAAACTGTAATTGATTTGGTGCCTTCCTCTCCTTCAGTTAGTAAATTTATACTGTTTATAGTTAAATTACTAGAAGTAATAGCACTACTTACATCTATACTATCACTAGTGCCGGCATCTAAATCAATATCAAAGTTTAATTTTGCAGTGGAAGCAGAAGAGAAATTTTTTAATTGAAGTGTATCAATAATTCCATTTTCTAAAGATAATATTCCTCCGTATAGATTTAATTTTGATGAACTAAAATTAGGTGTCGTATCATTAGCTAGATTATTTATAACTAAAGCACCATCTCTAAGATTTAATGTCATATTACTGACATTTGAATTTATTCTGATAGTCCCATCTGTAGGGCTTGTTATTGTGTCACCATTATAATTAGTATAAGTGTTAGAATTAGAATTTATCTCTATAATTTGATTGTTTCCAAGAGTGCTATATAATCCACTATTAAAAGTAATGAAATTTCCAAGAGAAGAATTTAAATATATAACACCAGCACTGTTAGTATTATCTATTTTTGTAGTATAAATATCATTATAAACTCCATTAGAACCGGTATTACCGTTAAATAAAACATTCCCATATTTGCGATTATATTCAAGGCATTTCCATTATAACGAATAGCTCCACCTCCACCATAGTTTGTGGAATTATTTGTAAATGTAGAATTTATAATTGTAGCAGAATCAGAAATAGATATAACACCTCCACCACCATTCATAGTATCATTACCGTTGGCTTTATTTTCACTAAATAAAGAATCCTCCATTAAAATAGTTATTCCACTTCCTGAGGTTGTTATTGCCCCGCCATAAGCATTATTACCCTCGGCTTTATTATCAACAAAAGAAGAGTTTTTTATTTTTAAATTAACAGAATTACTTGATGTTTCAACTCTTATGACTCCGCCATAAGCAGTTCTACTTTTTGCATAAACAGAATTATTTGTAAAATTTGAACCAAGTATATTTACATCTCCTTTTGATATAAATAATACACCACCTCTTGTATTAGTGCTGACACTGGAAGATAGGGAACCAACACTATTATTTGTAAAATTTGAATTGATAATATTTAATTTTTTATCATTTCCAGCAAAATAAATAACACCACCATTTAGAGCATAAGAGTCGCCATAATAACCATTTTCCGAAAAATAAGAATTCAAAATAGTTAAATTATTTGTAGAATAAATTGCACCTGTATTTGAATAAAATCCAGAAATAGGGGCTAATTCACTACCAAAATTTTTAATATATAAATCATTCGCATTTAATAATTGAAACGTTGGTTCAGAAGCCACATAATCAAATCCTTGTCCATCAATTACTAGAGATCCATTTCCTGATTGAGATAATAATGCCGTAGCATCGGCTATGTTGTTCATAATATAAACAACATCTCCGTCAGCATAACTAGCCATCGCCCCATCCTCCCCAGTCAAATCAGAATAATCATAAACATACCAATTTGAAGCAAAAGCATTATTTGAAAGAAAAAGTGTCAATACAACCAACGACACTTTTTTTATAAAACTCATCTCTAAAACTCCTTATCAAAGAATTTTATCCTATTTTGTATGTTTTAGCAAGAAAAAAAGGAACTTTTTTCTTGTTTTTCAGTTTTTTAATGTTATTCTGCGAAAAATAAAGGATTTTATATGAAAACAATTTTATACAACAAATCAGAATCTGAAATTCAAAAACTATTGGAAAAATACAATATTACAAAATTCAGAGCAAAACAAATTTATGAATGGATAAATCGCGGGGCTAGTGATTTTGAATCTATGTCTAATCTTCCAAAAGATTTAAGAACTCAATTATCTAATGATTTTGATATACTACCTTGTAAGATTGAAAAACAACTGGAATCTTCCGATAAAGAAACGACAAAATTCTTATTGAAGTTTAATGATGGAATTTTAATTGAATCTGTTTTAATGCGAGCAGAATACGGAAATACTGTTTGTGTTAGTTCTCAAGCAGGGTGTAATATGGGTTGTAAATTTTGTGCTTCAACTTTACTTGGGTTAAATAGAAATCTGACAGCAGACGAAATGTTTGCCGAGGCTAAAATTGCTAGTTTTGAACTTCTTAAACAAAATAAAAGGCTTTCAGGAATTGTTATAATGGGTAGTGGTGAGCCTATGCAAAATTTTGATAATGTTATTTCTTTTATGGAAAAAGTTCATAACCCAGATGACTTAAATATAGGCTATCGTCATATAACTCTTTCTACTTGTGGGATTGTCCCAGGAATTGAAAAACTTACAGAATGGGGAAAACCAATAAATTTAGCGATTTCTTTACACGCTCCAACAGATGATTTGCGTTCAAAAATTATGCCTGTGAATAATGCTTATAAAATCTCAGAAGTTATGTTCGCCGCAGAAAAATTTAATGAAAAAACTGGTCGTTTAATTACTTATGAATATATTTTATTAGGGGGGATAAATGACTCGGAAAAACAGGCTAAAGAGTTATCAGATTTATTAAAAAATAAATTGGCATTAGTAAATTTAATTCCTTGGAATACAGTTGAAGAAAGAGATTTCAAATCTACTACAAAAGATGCAACAAAAAAATTCCAAGATATTTTATTAAAAAATGGAGTCAAGGCAACTGTTCGTTATAGAAGAGGGTCCGATATTGATTCTGCTTGTGGTCAATTAAGATATAAAACTATGACAGAATAAAAATAATCTTAAAATAAAAAAACCTGCAAATAAGCAGGTTTTTTATTTTTTATAAACTGAAATTTAGTTTACAGCATCTTTTAATGCTTTTCCAGCTTTGAATTTAGGTTGTGTAGAAGCAGGAATTTTAATTGCTTCACCTGTTTGAGGATTGCGTCCCATTCCGGCTTTACGTTTTGAAGTTGAAAATGTTCCAAATCCAACTAATTTAACTTCGCCTTTTTTCTTTAATGTTTTTGTAACAGTTGCGATAAATGCTTCTAAAAATTCAGCTGTTGCTGCTTTAGACATATTGCAAGATGTTGCTATTGCTTCAATAAGTTCTGCTTTATTCATGTTTTTTCTCCTTTTTAGAGGGTTATATTCCTACCAATCCTTCGTTTGGTATAACCAGATAATAGCGAATCGTAGCAGATAAGTCAAGGGTTTTTATTGGGCCTTCATAAATTTTATATTAGAAATGGCTTTGTAGCCAACCGCTATAGAGTTTCTATCTGTTTTTTCGCACAGAACATAAGGGGTTTCTTGATTTACAATCTCTGAATCTTCGCCAGTATACCATACTTGTCTATAAGAATTTGGAGCATAAAAAATTATATTTGTAGTAATGATAAACCAAAATAAAACAATCAAAAGTCCAAAAGGTGTGTTATATAATTCTCTCTTAAATTCGTCTTTTAGAAAACTGGTGTATAAAGCATAAATTAAACTACCAAGGGCAAACATAAGTATAAATATCATCAATATATTTTTATATTTTGACAAAGGTTTTATTCCCTCGGAGATGCTATAAAAAACGGAATCTTCCGCGGGACAAATATAAAGAGCGATTCCTTCCTGTGCTTTTGGTATATTATGAATAGACTGAGTTCCTCTGGGTTGTAGTTCAAAACTAATGACTACAAACAGAGTTATCAATATAAATGCTAAAAATACTAATCCCTTCTTCATAACTACTATTATAACACAATTTAGTCTTTTTTGATAGTAAAATCTTGCAAGAAATTAAAAAATTGTGTAAAATTACTAAAAGTGAGGTAAATATGGCAAATATAAATATAAAAAATTTAGCATTATTATTTTTAGGCTTTATATCATTATTATTTTTATTCAAGGTATGGGCCTTATTATTTATACCAATGATTTTAATGATATTCATTCTAAACAAAACTTCAGATGAGGATTCTAATTTATCTAAAAAAACAATAGTGCTTTTAATTTCATTATTTTTATTTTCTATTACTGGTCTTATTCCAAATAGTTTATTTTGGATTTCAGGTTTAATTACAATTTATTTACTGTTTATTAAAAATAGAGCAGGGTGGTCGCAATCTGTCCAAACTCAATTTAATTCTGCTTATTCTTTATTTTTATGTTATGGTGCATTTTTACTTGGATTGGAACTTTTAATAGTTTTTTTACTTGCTGATTATGTTTTAAGTATCACTAAAAAATATAAAGACATATCAAAAATTCAACCTAAAATGATATATGCTATTTATGCTATAATGGCTTTTATTGCAGGTGGTTGGTGTATATCAAAATTTAGTTTATTTGAAGGTTGTGCGATTTCTCTGTTGATGATTGCGATGCTTCTACTGGCATCTTCTCCAAAGAAATTGGAAGCCTAGTTAAAATATGTTTAATAACATCATCAAATTCTTCAACAAAAACTATCTCCATACCAGAGTAGATTTCCTTTTCTATTTCAGCAAAGTCTTTTTTATTTTCCAGTGGAACAAGAACTTTTTTAACTCCGGCCCTTTTTGCACCAACTAGTTTTTCGCGAAGCCCACCAATTTCCAAAACTCTTCCAGTAAGAGTAATTTCTCCGGTCATAGCGACATCATTTTTAATTGGAATTCCCGTTAAAGCAGACAATATAACACTAGCCAAAGCAACTCCTGCAGATGGGCCATTTTTAGGAACAGCACCCTCTGGTGCATGAATATGAATATCAGTTTTTGTAAAAATACTGGAATCCAAACCAAAATCATTTGCGCGGGATTGAATGTAAGATTTTGCTATTTGAGCAGATTCCTTCATTACATCTCCCAGACTACCAGTTAAATTGATTTTTCCAGTTCCCGGCATAGTGATAGTCTCAATTTTTAAGACATCCCCACCGACAGAAGTCCAAGCAAGACCAAGAATTTCACCAACTCGTGGTTTGGTTCCGGTAATTCCAAAACTATATTTATAAGGTCCAAGCAAAATCTCTACCATTTCTGGATTGATAATTGTCTTTTCTTCATCAAGCATAAGAGTTTTTCTGAATAAAGTTTCAATTTCCCTTTCTAGATGATCTCGAAGATCTTGCCGCGCTGCAATG
>CAZEWI010000031.1:0-8997 GCA_964514455.1 uncultured Bacteroidales bacterium
CACCGACATCTGACGGAAAATCAACGACACCTGAAAAGATTTTAGGAACGACCGTAGTTTTTTTTGCTAAAACACCAGTTAAAAATCCAGCGAGACCATCAGGAAAAAAGAAAGTCGCACTTACAGGAATATTCATATCTTCTGTGATTAAATCAGGATTACAAATCCATTCAATTTTAACCCCTTTTGAAAGGAAAGATTTAGCCCTAGCCATACGATAAAGTTTAACAGGCTTAAATACGGCATTATCGCCAAAAATCTGACTATCAATAGTAAATTTAATTTTAGTTCCGTGCTTTTTCGTAGGCTCACCTTTTTGAATAGAGCCAAGAGACTTACCTCTTGAAAAATGTTGAATCCAAACAAATCCGTCTTTTGCGACCTCAACATCAAGTAATTCAGAAAGAGCATTTACAACGGACGAGCCAACACCATGAAGCCCACCAGAAGTTTTATAAACATTATTATTAAATTTTCCACCAGAGTGTAGAGTAGTTAAAATGACTTCCAAAGCAGATTTATCAGGATATTTAGGGTGAGGATCAACAGGGATTCCACGACCATTATCGGTAATTTCAACAGTTTTAGCATCAATAAGATTGACGATAATATGATCAGCAAATCCAGCGACAGCCTCATCAACCGAGTTATCCAAAATTTCAATAGGCAAATGATGCCAAGCCTTTTCATCAGTTCCGCCAATATACATACCAGGACGCAAACGAACAGGCTCAAGTCCTTCTAAAACTTGAATATCAGAAGCAGAATAAGAATTATTTTTC
Organism: uncultured Bacteroidales bacterium; assembly: GCA_964514455.1. Lineage (GTDB taxonomy): Bacteria > Pseudomonadota > Alphaproteobacteria > Rs-D84 > Rs-D84 > CAZEWI01. The sequence goes on from CAZEWI010000031.1 coordinate 783, forward strand.
AAATCTATCATAATTTTCCCAGTTTAAGACAAAAAGAAAAAAAAATCAAGTTAAAAGACTTGACTTATTTATAAAGCACCCTATATTTTAGTCAAAAGGAAAATATAATGGCGCGCGATTATTATGAAATTCTCGGAGTTTCAAAAACGGCAACAGATGCCGAATTAAAAAAAGCATATCATAAATTAGTAATGAAATATCACCCTGATAGGAATCCAGGTGACAAGGAAGCCGAGGCAAAATTCAAAGAAGTCAATTCTGCTTATGATGCATTAAAAGATCCACAAAAAAGGGCTGCATACGACCAATTTGGAGAAAACGCATTTAATGGCGGAATGGGCGGCGGAGCGGGCGGAAATTCTGGTTTCAACGGATTCAGCGGATTCCAAGGCTTTGGTGGCGGCGATTTTTCAGATATGTTTGAAGATTTATTTTCACAAATGGGCTTTGGTGGCGGCCGAGCAACTCGGAAAGAAGAACAAAAAGGCCGAGATTTATTACACGATATAACTATAACATTACACGAAGCCTTTACGGGCAAAACCGAAACCGTAGAATTTTCAGTAAATACGAAATGCGACAAATGTAATGGCGAAGGAACCAGCGACGGCAAACCCGCACCCGTATGTCCAAATTGTAGAGGAACGGGACGAGTTCGCAGACAGGCTGGATTTTTTGCAACTCAAACTATATGTCCAGAATGTGAAGGCACTGGTAAAAAGATTGATAAACTATGTTCAAAATGCCACGGCAAAGGCATTACAATGGAAGATAGAAAACTGGAAATCAAAATTCCAGCGGGTGTTGAAAATGGCACAAGACTCCGCTTTGCCGAACAGGGTGAAGCCGCAGCATTTGGTGGCCGTTCTGGTGATTTATTTGTAGATATAACAGTAAAACCAGACCCAAGATTTCAAAGGGACGGAAACGATTTATATCAAAAAATCAACATTCCATTTACGACACTTGCTCTGGGCGGAAAAGTTGCAGTTCCTACAATTGACGGACCCGAGGTAGAGGTTCAAATCAGCAACGGCACCCAAATAAATGAAAGACTTCGTCTTCGTGGCAAAGGAATGCCAAATATGAGAAGAGCCGATTCTCGCGGAGATATGTATTTGATAATAGGAACAGAGATACCAACAAAATTATCTACAAAACAAAAAGAAATTTTGGAACAATTCGCAGCCGAGAAACATAAAAAAGGCTGGTTCTAAAAAAAATATTATTTATTAAGATTTTCAAAAACTTTATTCATTCTTTCCGCTTTTTCCAAAGAATCATCATAAAAGAAAGCGATTTCCGGAACATATTTTTGATTCATTTTTCTACCCAAAACAAAACGAATTTGAGATTTTTCATCTTCCAATCTTTTTTTTATATCATCTAAACTTTCAGATTTTCTAACATTAAAGAAAACTTTAACATATTGAAGACCACCCTTTGCGTCAGCATCAGTGATAACAACTTTTGAAAGCAAGGAATCTTCTAAATAATTTTCCAACAAAATCTCTGCTACATATTTAGAAACGAGAGAAGCGATTTTTTTCTGTCTAGGGGCAAAAACACCGGTATTTTTAATCATAAAGCACTCCTATTTTTTGAATTTTTTTCTTTGTTTAGCCTTATCAATTAAATCGGCTGCTTCATCAAGAGAAGGCTGACCATTTTTAGCAGACACACTAGCATTCACACCCGCGCAAGAAACATAAGGCCCATATCTACCAGTAGAAAAATAAACGATAGGCTCTTTAGTATTAGGGTGCAGACCAATTTCAATAGAATCGGCTTTTTTATTTTTTTCAATCAAGGCCATTGCTTTTTCAACAGTCATAGACTCAGCAGTTTCACCTTTGGCACTAGTCCTTTTAGCCGTAGGGCCATCACCCAATTGAACATAAGGCCCAAATTTACCAACTCTAAAAGAAATTTCCTCACCAGACTTTTCATCAGTTCCGACGACGACCGCACCTTTATTTACAAAAGCAGCAGCATCTGAGTTTTCCTCATTATCAACAAGAGGGCGACTATAATCGCAAGTAGGATAATTAGAGCAAGCAATAAATCCACCATATTTACCGAATTTCAGAGATAATTTTCCACCACATTTTTCGCATTCATCTTTAATATCATCACCGACTTTGAATAAGTGATCATGCATTTCCTGATTTAAGACTTCAATAATATCCATAGGGCGAATAGAAGAAACAGATTTGACAGTTCCATTAAAAGGTTCCCAAAAATCGCGAACTTCATCTTTCCAATTCATTTTACCCTCTGCGATTTCATCAAGATTATCTTCCAGTTTAGCAGTAAAATCTACAGCGACAATTTTAGGAAAATAATGAGCCAAAAATTCCGAGACAATCCAACCTCTATCGGTTGCAAAGAATCTTTGCTTATTCAGTTCAACATACTTTCTATCAACTATAACCCCTAAAATAGAAGCATAAGTAGAAGGCCTACCAACACCCAACTCTTCTAATTTTTTAACCAAGGAAGCCTCGGTATATCTAGGAGGAGCGGAAGTCCAATGTTGTTCTGGCTTAAACGATTTAAGAGTTAAATCTTGCCCTTGAACCAAAGCAGGTAATTTTTTATTTTCATCATCTTCTGCATCATCAACATCTTCCTGATATAACTTCAAGAATCCATCAAAGACCTGAGTCGTTCCAACAGCATGAAAAATAGTATCTAAATCTGAAACAGGAGCCAAATCAACAACAACAGAATCAAATTTAGCATTAGTCATCTGACAAGCAATAGTTCTTTTCCAAATCAGAGAATATAATTTAGCACAATCAGCATCTAACTCACCCGAGACATCAACTCTGTCCATTTTACTAGGACGAATCGCTTCGTGAGCCTCTTGAGCATTTTTAGATTTATTAGCATAAACGATAGGTTTTGCTGGCAAATAATCATTACCAATAGAATTCAAAATATAATCGCGAATCGCAGCCACAGCCTCATCAGAGAGATTGACAGCATCAGTTCTCATATAAGTAATAAATCCCTTTTCATAGAGAGTTTGAGCGGTTCTCATAGTTTTTTGAGCCCCAAAATGTAATTTTCGTGAAGCCTCCTGTTGAAGAGTGGAAGTAGTAAAAGGAGCAACAGGCTTACGACTAGTTTGTTTTTTCTCCAAAGAAATAACTTTTGCCGGCGAGTTTTCAGAAATTTTAGCCAAAACATTATCAACGACATCTTTATTTTCCAAAGTCATTTTTTCAATTTTTTTACCTTGGAATTTAGTGAGCCTAGCAGAAAAATTTTCAGCCTTTTCAGTTTCAGCATTTACATCAAGAGACCAATATTCAACAGGCTTAAACTTTTCAATTTCTTTTTCTCTTTCAACAACAAGCCAAAGAGCAACAGATTGAACACGACCAGCGGATTTAGCCCCAGGAAGTTTTCTCCACAAAACAGGAGACAAATTAAATCCAACCAAATAATCCAAAGCCCGCCTAGCCATATAAGCATCAACAAGATTTTCATCAATTTCCCTAGGATTTTTAAGAGCATTAGAAACCGCGGATTTAGTAATTTCATTAAAAGTGATTCTTTCAACTTTTTTATCTTTCAAATCCTTTCGCTTATTCAAAATATCATAAAGGTGCCAAGCAATAGCCTCTCCCTCGCGATCCTGATCGGTTGCGAGATATAGAGTATCAGCCTTTTTTAATTCTGCTTCAATTGCTTTAATTTGTTTTTCTTTATCCTTCATAATTTCCCATTTCATTTGGAAATCATTTTCAGTATCAATAGAACCATCAGAGTTTTTCAAATCTCTAACATGTCCAATGGAAGCCATAACCTTAAAATCGCTCCCCAGATATTTTTCAATAGTCTTAGATTTAGCAGGAGACTCAACAATCAACAATTTCATAACAAATCCTTTTTTATAGTAAGGTTATAATATAAATTCCGAAAATCATAATCAAGAGAGAAATTATAAAGACAGGCCAAAAATAAGTCGTCATCAATTTTTCTGCTTTTTTTTGATATTTAGAGATTATATAAGCAGTAATAGCAAAACGCAAGCCTCTAAAAACATTAGAAACAAGAATAAACAAGATAGGATTAAACCTAACGAATCCAGCAGCGATAGCGAGCAATTTATAAGGCACAGGCGAAAACGCGACAAAGAATATAATCAGTAATCCATATTTATTTAATAATAATTTAGCATGTTCAAATTTTTCCATAGAACTAAAATTCTCAATAATAGGAATTCCGACTGATTGGAAAAGCCAAGCCCCAATAATATAAGCAACAAGCCCTCCGGCTAACGACCCGAGAGTAGCAGCAACCACGACCCACTTAGTTTTCTTTTTATTAGCAACAATAGTAGGAGCAATAAACAACTCAGGGGGAATAAATAGGAATATAGACTCACAAAAAGTAAGAAAAAATATGACGAGCAAAGCAAACCGCTTGTCCGCTTGTTTCAAAATCCAATGTTGTATTTTCATAAAACCTATTGTAGCCTGAAAAAGGCAAAATTACAACCAAAAAATTTTTAATCTTCACAACCCCATAAAAATCAACCCATTCAAGCACACACTGTCATTGCGAGGGCCCTTGCCCGTGGCAATCTCTTACTTTGCTTTTGGCAACAGAATAAACATTTTACCTTGGCTATACTGAGGAGAAGCAAATTCTTCTGCTTCATCACCGAATCCAAAGAAAATATCCGCACGAATCCAGCCACGAATAGCATTTCCAGTATCCTGAGCCATCATCAACCTTTGGAATTTTTTACCATTAGCGAGTTGAGTATCAACGAACATAGGCAAACCGAGAGTATATAAACTATCATCAACAGCGATAGACCTAATTTTAGTCAAAGGCACATTTAATTTACCGATAGCATCATGCTCACTTGCTTCTTTGAAGAAAATATATCTTTGGTTAGCATCAATCAGTTCATCAGCGAGTCTAGGATTTTTCTTCAAATAAGCCCAAACAGCAGAGGCTTTATGCCCACCATCAGGAGTAATTCCTCTTTTTTTAATTTCCGCCCCAATACTTTTGAAAGGCAAATCATTATGACCTGCGAAGTTTAATTTAACTAATTTGTCATTTTCCAATTTAATTAAACCAGAGCCTTGGATTTGAATATTTTGGACATCAACTTTATTAGCCCAATAGAGAGGTTTTCCGAGTTGTTTATCAACGATAGTTTTTCTAGGCACACCCTTAAAGTTTTTACCATTTGGGACAGCCATCAAAGGTTCATTAAATTCGGAAGTTTTTTTCCTAGATGCTTTAATTACAGGCGAGTAATAACCGGTAAAAAGGCCGGTATTTTTGCCATCATCGGAATAAATTTGATAAGGTTGGAAATTATCTTCAAACCACTTTCTAATTTCTCTAATAGAAGTTTTTTCACTAGGGGCGGATTTACATTTATCTAATAACAATTCATTGCTAGCAACTATTTTACCATAGAACTGAGGGTGAATCAGTTGTTTAGAATTACAAGACCGCTTAAATGCTTTAACGGCATACCGTAAATCGTCATCTCTCCAACCATCAAGTTTAGAATAAGAAACTGCTTTCAGATTCGGGCTAGTTTGATTTTTATAAGGCTGAGGTTCAGGGACAATACTACAACTAGCGAGTCCGATAATGAGTAAAAGTTTAATAAAGTTTTTCAAAGTTTTTTTCCTATTGCTTTTTGTTAAATAAATTGTTTATAATCCTACTAACAATACTCTGATATAATAACACAAAAACAAATCGGAGGCAAACTAAAAAGGAGAAATAATGGATAAAAAACCAGAAACACAAAAACCAGAAATCAAATTGATAGCACAATTTATGAAAGATTGCTCATTTGAGAACCCAAATGCCCCTGAATTTTTCTTCAGAAAAGAGGGAGGTAAAGCCGATGTTAGTTTATCTCTAGATATTCAAATAAAGAAAACAGAAAACAATTTATTTATGGTAGATTTAATAACAAAGACAACAAATAAATTACAAGAAAATCAAAAAACCATTTTTTTAATTGAATTAGTATATTCAGGACTTGTTTCAATCCAAGGTATTGAATCAGAAAAAGAAATTCAACATAAATTATTAGTAGATATACCAAACTTACTATTTCCAAATGTAAGGGCCTTAATACTCAGAATGACGGGGGAATCAGGCTATCCTCCATTGATTTTAAGCCCAGTAGATTTTGAAGAATTATATCAGAAAAAAATGTTGGCAAAACAGGAACCAAAACCCGCCAACTAAAAATCCAAACATTCACTCCTCTCTGTCATTGCGAGGAGTGAAACGACGAAGCAATCTCCCTATACTGTCATTCCTGCGGCTTACGATGTCATTCCGCATTTAGTGCGGAATCTCGTCATAACTAGAATCATTTAACAAATCCTGTCATTCAGAGGCAGGCTTCGCCTGCCGTGGAATCCAATCCAAACATTCCTTATAAAAAAAACGGAGCGAAAGCCCCGTCCTTTATTTAACTATTTTCCCATTTTTCCATTCTTTCATCAATTCCTGAGATTTTCCATCTTTCATCAGATGTAAATAAACTTCCTTATTATTATCACGAGAACTCAAACGAACTTGTTCTTCCCCAAAAACGACAACAGATGCATTTTCAGAACCCAGATTTAAAAAACCAGTAAAAAGTTTATCCGAACCTTTTTCGCGAATATTACGCAATCCAGAATCATTCTTTTCATATTGAACATCATCAAGTTTTAATACCTTAAAGGCATCATCAGCATGACAAGTAAATATAGAAAACACCGAAACGAGTCCAGCGAATAATAAAGTTTTTTTCATAATTTTTTCTCCTTTTTTTATGAATAAAAAATCGCCAGTTTTTAAGTGGCGGTTGGAGGTTAAGAACTATCATTTAGTATAGCGTGGATATTTGTATAAAACTTATTAACCCACCCTCCAACCTTGTTGGAGGTTTTATACTTGTTCAAAATTTTGAACACTAAATGCCGAGGTTCTTATGCCCCATAAACAAGAAACCACTCCTTGATTACCAATGAATTATATCATAAAAAGCCCGCAACATCAACCCTTATTTTCAATCATACATTCAACTTCCCCTCTCCATCGTCAGAGGGGGAGGACGAAATCGCCCCAGCGATTTCAGGAGGGGGTGTCCAACATTCAACTTTCCCTCTACCGCAAGGCGGGGGAGGACGAAATCGCCCCAGCGATTTCAGGAGGGGGTATCCCACATCGTCATTGCGAGCGAATGCGAAGCAATCTCTCTTGTCATTGCAAAGGCCCTTGCCATTGGCAATCCCAATCAAACATTCCTTATAAATTCTCCACTGTCATTCCGCATTTAGTGCGGAATCTCGTCAGCCTAGACTCCGTATAATTATACCTTTGTCATTATCAAACCCAACTCCACCCACTCAAAAAAAACACTCCACCTTCCCATTATTCTTTTTACCCAACACCACCACACTCCCACTCTATCTCACAGCCCCACCTTTATTCCTAAACTTGACAAATAAATAATTCAGACAATAAACCAAAATCAATTTTTCTTTTCATCAGGATTTTCATACCAAAACTGACCTTTGATATTATCCTGAATCCATTTTTTATGAGCATCTACCTCTTCCTGAGACAAAGAAAACTCTCGTTTAGGCCTATTTTGAGCGACTAAATTTTTCATTTTTTCATCAAACAATTGCATAACTTCGGCCTGAGTCTGTAATTCAGGTCTAGAAATCAAGTGCAAATAAACTTCGGCGAGAATTTCTGTATCAATCAGAGCGCCATGCCCTTCTGCACGAGCAGTTTTATCAACACCGAACCAATCAGCAAGAGAATCCAGAGTATATCGTTTAATTTCAGCGATTCTTTTTCTAGCCATTAAAAGGGTATCAAGTTGTCTAGCCGAATCGATTTCAGGCAAACCTATATTTTTCAATTCATAGTTTAGAAAAGGGAAGTCAAATCCGACACCATTATGAGCAACGAGAGGGCTATCACCAACGAATTCTAAAAATTTTGGAGCGACATCGCAAAACAAAGGTTTATCGGAAAGAAATTCATTAGAGAGTTTATGAACATTAAATGATTCCAACTCAATAACTTTACCATCAGGATTTATATAACAGTGAAAATTATTATCAGTAATTTTATTATCAACAATTTCCACAGCACCAATTTCAATAATTCTTTCACCATCTTCGTATTTGAAGCCAGTAGTTTCCAAATC
>CAZEWI010000032.1:0-8987 GCA_964514455.1 uncultured Bacteroidales bacterium
TTTTCCCTCTCCATCGCCAGAGGGGGAGGACGAAATCGCCCTAGCGATTTCAGGAGGGGGTGTCCATCCTTCCTTTGTCATTCAGAGGCGACTCTGTCGCCGTGGAATCCAATCTAATACACAACTTGTCATTGCGAGGGCCCTTACCCGAAGCAATCTCAAACTAATTTAGCAACAGCAACGATAGCAGCAGTTTCCGCCCGAAGAATAGTTTTTCCCAAATTGACGGGCTTAGCCCCTGCTTGCTCCATAGCAGCAAATTCACTTTCCGAGAATCCACCTTCCGGCCCAATAAGAACAGCGAATTCGTCATCAGGCTTTTTAACCGAGCAATCAGGCAACCTCTCATCAGCAAAATAAATCGGAGCCTTCCATTTTTTCAAAAATTCCGCTAATTTAACAGGCTCAGCCAATTCAGGCACATCATTTCTAGCGCATTGTTCTGATGCTTCAATAATAATTTTTTTGAATCTGTCCATTTTCATTCTAGGCTGATTTACGAATTCAGTAATAATAGGTTGAATTTTCTGAACACCAAGTTCAGTAGCCTTTTCAATCAGCCATTCAAACCTAGCGGGTTTAATAACGGCGACTGCGAGACACACAGGAACAGAGCGAATAGAATTATCAGATATATTTTCAACCTTCAATTCGGATTTATTTTTCCCTAGCGAGCAAATCATAGTGCGAAATTCCACACCATTATTAAACAGGAATATATCATCGCCCTCTTTCAATCGCAAAACATCAGAGATATAATGAGTCTCAGCCTTTTGGAACTGAACGACTTGCCCCAGCATTAGTTTATCGGGAAAATACAATCTAACTTTTTTCATAAGGAATATTATACCACAAAATAAACCATTTTGAAAGAGAAGATTTTTTCAAGTTGTTTATTAGAAAAAAATGTGATAAAATGAATAGAAAGAATAAGGGAGAAAGTAATTGAGAAATTCAAAATGGTTTTTCTGGACATCATTAGTAATATGCTTTGGAATGGTAGGTTATGCGACATTTGAGGTCAGTCGGACACTACTTGGCAAATCGGAGTATGGCCGCTTAAAGAATATAAAGTTTCAACCGGATACAAAAATCATAAAGCACCAACAAGTAATAGATATCATGGGAATCTCAAACAACACTCCATTATATAAACTAGATTTAAGGAATATTACAGAAAGGATTCAAACAATACCGGAAATAGAATCAGTTTCACTAAAAAGGAAAGCAAACAACCAACTAATTGTAAAAATTGCAGAACGAGAACCAATAGCATTATGGCAATTCAACGGACAATATTACCCTATTGATAAACAAGGCCGTTTAATAGATAATCCACAAAGCGAAGCGGAATCTGGAATGTATATTTTCATAGGCGACCAGCCCAGTGAAATTCAGGAAATTATAGATATAGTAAAAAACAATTCTATATTAAAGGAAAACATAAATGCACTAGAATGGATAGAAGATCGCCGTTGGAACATATTATTAAAGAACGGAATTACGATAAAACTTCCCGAACAGGGCATAAAAGAAGCGATAGATATAATAAATAAAAAACATAAAAGAAATATGCTCTTAGAGAAAGACATCAGTATAATTGATTTAAGAGACTTAAACCGAATGATAATAAAATAATGAGTGAAAGAACCGAGAATTTTGTATGTGTAATAGATTTAGGTAGTTCTGAAATCAGGGCTTGCGGAGCACAAATAGAATTTGGAAAAGTAAAAAAGACATCAATAGGGAAATATAAATTTCCATGTGTATATCAAACAGAATCGGATTTTTTGAAAAATGCCGAGACAGGAATTTCGTATGTAATGGACAAGATAGAATCCGAATTAAATCACATATTTGAAAGAGTTTGGCTAACTGGGCGAATTGGCGAGACATTCAGTAAATTATTTATAATCAAGAAAGATTTTGAGAGGCCAACATTTATAAACGAGAGTTTGATTCAAAAATTATTAGAAGAAAAATTAAAATCCACAGCGAATAGTGATAGTTTTTTGCTTCATATATTTTCAATTCAATATATCATAGACAATTCGCTTGATAACAAGAATGTAATAAATACTCAAGGCCGTAATTTTTCATCAATTTTCCACAGCATACATATAAACGAGACTGATTTAGAGAATCGGATAACGATGTTAAAGAATGCGTATTTAGAGCCGGAAGAATTTTTTGATGAAATGACCTGCCTACCTGATATTATCAAAGAAGATATGAAAGAAGACGGAGTTTTAATCATAGATATGGGTGCTGTATCAACAAAATTTGGCTTGATAAAAAATAATAAATTATTGCTTTCTGATAAAATTGAGTTGTATGGAGGGGAAGACCTTACAAATGCATTAGCCGAGACATTAGAAACTACAAGGGACATTGCAGAACTTGCCAAAATAGAATACGGCAAGACAAATCCTACGAATGCATTACAAGATTTAATAATTCAAAAAGACAATGAAGAGTATTATTTTTCAATATCTGAAATTCAAGATTTAATAGTTGGCTGGACGAACGAATTATTCCGCAGTATTTACGATACATTAGAGGGGAAACAATTAGTAAAACAATTTAATAATATAATTTTACTAGGGAATGGTTCAAAATTAAAAGGCACAAAAGATATAGCAGAGATGATATTTGACACACCTATTATAACATTAGAATCGCCAGAAGATGCGGTATTATTGAGTGCCACAGAAAAGATTTGTTATAAGATATGTGAAGAAATGCAACAAGACGAAAAACATAATCAAGAATGGCAAGATAAGATAAATAATTTTTCAATGTGGCTGTCAAAAATATTCAAAAAAAAGCCAAGGGAAATAAAGAATCCAATTATGCCGAGTGTGCTATCATTTGAAAATTATCTCAGTCCGATATTGTATAAGGAATTTGATAACAATGGCATAGACATTTTGCATCTTGATATAATGGACGGGAAATATGTGAATAACACGATGGGAAACATAAACGAAGTAAAAACGATAAGGAAACTAACCAAAGCATATTTACACACTCATTTAATGATAGAAAATCCAATTGAATATGTGGAAGAATACATCAAAGCGGGCAGTGATATTATTTTAATTTCATCAGATAGTAATGATTCATTAGAAGCAGTAAAAAAGATAAAATCTCTTGGGAAAAAAGCGGGGGTAGTGATAAAGCCAAGTGTAGGATTATCAACAATTCGCGAATTTTTAAGCATTGTAGATGAAGTCTTAGTAATGACGGTAGAACCTGGGTTTAGCGGGCAATCCTTTATGAGCAAAGAATTAGAGAGAATCCGCAAATTATACGAATACAGGGCCAGGCATCAATTAAATTGGGTAATATCTGTTGATGGTGGAATAAATCCAGAAACATACCAATTTTGCAAAATTGCTGGAGCAGACAGATTTGTAGTAGGCTCATATTTAGCACAAGCAGAAAACCTAAAACAGGCAATAAAAAACTTCAAAATATAAACTTGATTTTAAGATAAGTATAAATTAAAATCAGACTTATGAAAAAGATTATATTTAGTTTATTGATTAGCATTTTATCAAGTGAATCCGTATTGGCATTTACCACTACGGCAAAGTCAGCATATTTAATTGATTTTGATTCAGGCGAAGTAATATACGAAAAGAATGCGGACGAATTGATGGCTCCATCGTCCATGTTAAAATTGATGACATTGTATATGTTGTTTGATTCTATTGAAAGGGGGAAAACAACACTTGAAACAGAAATGTCAGTAAGTGAGAATGCGGATTTTAATTTACCAAAGTTTTACACAGCATCAAAGATATGCCTTGAAAAAGGTCAAAAATTAAAGGCTATTGATGCTATTCGTGGAATCATCGTTATGTCTGGCGGAGATGCATCTGTCGTAGTTGCGGAACACTTATCAGGCAGTGAAGAAAAATTTGCATCAGATATGGAAAAAATGGCCAGAAAAATTGGAATGGAGAAATCAACATTTGCGAATGCAACTGGATTGCCAGATAAAAACAATTTAATGACCAGTCGTGAACTTGCGATACTTGCGGAAAAAATAATTCGCAAATATCCAGATTTATACGAGTATTTCAAATTAAAATCATTTGAATATGACGGATATAAAAACGATTGGTGTAAAACATGGGGTGAAAATCACACATCAAATTATAATAAATTATTATTTATGTCTCCATCATCTGACGGCTTAAAGACAGGCCATACAGTTGAGGGAGGATATGGTTTAGTCAGCAGTGCGAACCGAAAAAATCGCCGTTTAATTTCGGTAATAAACGGATTCAAGGGCAAAGATCATTTTGCTCTGGCGCGAGAAAGTCAAAAATTATTAGATTACGGATATACAGAAACAAAAAACAAAACATATTTTAATTCGGACGATATAATTACGAAAATACAAACTTGGTATGGGGCCAAGGATTATGTTCAAGGAACAGTAAAAGATCCAATAACCATAACAAATAAACTGAATGAAAATCCAGAAATCCGAATATACACACGACATAAAACATACATTCCAGCCCCAATAAAAAAAGGCGAAGAGATTGGAACAATTTACATTGAAAAAAATGGCAAAATTATAAAACAAGTTCCAATGGTTGCTGCGGAAAAAGTGAATAAACTTTGGTTCCTAGGCAGGATTTTCCGAACAATAAATATCTTTTTAACTGGTGAAAAATAATGGCCCGAAAAAAATCCGAAGAGATATCAGAATCAGTATTAAAACAACAACCAAAATATACGGTAAATGTCTATGGGCACAAGGAAATTGAGTCAAATTTTATCAAAGAATGGAACAATCGTGATAAAATTGCGATACACCCAGTTTGGTTATTATCTGGCGAAAACGGCATAGGAAAAGCAACTCTGGCTTACAAGATAGCCCGATTTGTATTCAGAACGATGCACTTATCATCTGACGGAATGTTCGGAGATGAAAGGCCTACAAGCATGGACGAAACCGAGAATGATAGCACATATCAAAAAATGCTAAGCGGTGGCTTTGGGGACTTTTTCACCTTATCAACTATACAAGAAGACGGCACATTTTCAGCAATAAAATTGGACGACATTTTAGAAATAATCAGCAGATTACAATTGACCTCAATGGAGGGCGAATGGCGGGTATGTATAATTGATAAACTGGACGGAATGAACAGGAATTGTGCGAATTCATTATTAAAGATATTGGAAGAGCCACCAGAAAAAACATTATTTATTTTAATAGCGGACAAATTATCAAGTGTATTACCAACAATCAGATCTCGTTCACATGTTGAAAAACTCAGTCCATTATCGGATGTAAATCTCAGGAAAGTAATTTATGACAGAAAACCAGACATTGATTTAACCGAGGATTTAATATTTTTATCAAACGGCTCAGCGGGCAAAGCGATGTATTTGATAAACAACGGAGAAATTGAATTTTTCAAGGAATTACAGGACCTACTTTACAACTCGGAAATTGGAACAAGAAACATAATGAATTTTTCAAAAAAAGCATACAGAAAACCGGATGTATTTAGCAGTATCATAGCAATTTTACTTGATATAATTCACAGGGAAGCATTAAAAAATCCAAGCAGTGAAAAATCGTTAGAGTTATCAAATTTATATAAAGAAACATCGGAACTTGCGAAAAGAACGACATCGGTATATTTAGATTATGAAACAGTTTTAATGCAGATAATTCAAAGGATAAGGAAATGTTTATAGACACGCATTGTCATTTAATATACGAAGGTTTAATTGAAAGAGAATCCCAGATTTTAGAAGATGCGAAACAAAACAGAGTTGGAAAAATGATATGTGTATCGGCACATAGCGATGATTTTTTAGCCATAGATGAAATCACAAAAAAATATGAAAACATCTACGGAAGTTTAGGGGTTCATCCAGATTATGCTGACCAAGAAATTGATTATGATTTAATGAAAACATTGGCAAATGGAAATAAAAAAATAGTTGGGGTTGGGGAAACAGGACTTGATTATTACGAAGAAAAAAATCATTCAGAAGAAATGAAAAAATCGCAAGCGAAAGTATTTATAAAACATATAGACCTTGCGAAGACATTGAATTTGCCAGTAATAATTCATACAAGGGACGCAGCAGCAGATACAGAAAATATATTAAAAACTGAATACAAAAAATCCGAATTCAAGGCAGTAATGCATTGTTATACAGGCTCATGGGAGAGTACGAAAAATTTGCTAGATCTTGGATTTTATTTTTCTGCAAGCGGAATTTTAACATTCAAAAATGCGGACCGAGTTCGTGAAACATTTTCAAAAATTCCAATGGATAGAATTGTAATTGAAACGGATTCTCCATACTGTGCTCCTGTTCCATTTCGTGGAAAAACAAACGAACCAGCATTTGTAGTTGAAACTGCAAAAGTATTAGCAGGGGTTAAAAATCTTGACATATCTGAATTAGAAACTATACTAGAAAATAATTCAAATAAATTATTTAACGGATTAAAAAACACGAATGACTAATAAAAGAACAAACATAATAAATCATGGGATAGTATCGCAGAATCGGAAAGCGAACTTCAATTATGATATCAAGGACACATTGGAGGCTGGCCTTGTTTTGTATGGCAGTGAAGTAAAATCGCTTCGTGCAGGAATGAGTAATATAACGGAAGCATTTGTTCAAAATAAAAATCGTGAAATGATATTAGCGAACAGTTTAATTACACCATTAAAAACGACGAACAATTATTTTACACACGAAGAACGTAGATATAGGAAACTATTGCTTCATAAAAAACAGATAAACAAGATGATAGGCCTATTAAATGAAAAAGGGGCAACAATAGTTCCCTTAAAATTATACTTTGACAATCGCGGACGGGCAAAAGTATTGCTTGGGATTGGCTATGGTAAGAACAAAGCGGACAAAAGGGAATCCATAAAACAGAAAGAATGGAATCGCACAAAATCCAGACTATTAAAAAACGGCTAAAAATATAAACCTTGCATTTTTTCCTAAAAAAACTTAAAATGAGAGAACAAAGAAAAGGATTTTACTATGACAAAAATTGGCGAATACGAATTTAGATTAGCACGATCAAAAGAAGACCGAAAATTAGTCAGGGAACTTCGTTATAAAGTATTCATAGAAGAAGACGGTGCAATTCCAACCGAAGAACAAAAGGCACTTGGCGAAGAATATGACCCATATGATGAGTATTGTGATTACATTTTAATTTTGCATAATAAACCTGATGCGGAAAAACCAATTATTGCTGGGACATACAGAATTATCAACCGCGAGCAAGCGGAAAAGATGAACGGCTTTTATACGGAAACGGAATACGATATTAAAAAGATAAAAAAGCACAGCGGAAACATTGCTGAATTATCTCGTGCCTGTGTTCATCCGGATTACAGGGGAGGAATCGTAATAAAATTATTGTGGATGGCCTTGGCGAAATATGTGATAAAAAATAAGATAAGTTTATTATTCGGAGTTGCAAGTTTTATTGGAACGAACCCGGGGAAATATGCGATGGGAATTTCGTATTTATATTATAAAAGACTTGCACCATTAAGGCTCAGAGCAAT
Organism: uncultured Bacteroidales bacterium; assembly: GCA_964514455.1. Classification (GTDB taxonomy): domain Bacteria; phylum Pseudomonadota; class Alphaproteobacteria; order Rs-D84; family Rs-D84; genus CAZEWI01. Next base: position 7,590 of record CAZEWI010000032.1, read on the forward strand.
AGTAAATTCCGAGGAAATGACAAGAATGAATTTACTACCAAAGGAATACATTGATGAAAATCTGGCTTTAGAACAAATGGGCCCTGTGTTAAAGGGCTATTTAAGACTTGGCGGAGTATTTGGCAAGGGTGTATATGTAGATAAACCATTCAACACCTGCGATGTATTTGTATTGATAGAAACAAGAAAAGTAAATAAAACATATCAAAAATTTTTCACAGGCAAAGAAAATGCCTTTGAATCAATTCCAGAAAAGAACAAAGGCCTATTGCCAAAATTTTTTGGATTATTATCATTGCCAATAGATATGATGGGGGCGATATACGAAGCAATCAAAAAAGATGAGGAGTAATAATGAAAGCAATAAAAACAACCATCATAAATATATTTGCAGGAATAAAACTTTTTTTAATTTTTTTAGTATTAGCAATCCAAGTTCCATTATTTTTATTGACACAATTTAATCAAAAATTGGCCTATTTACAAACAAAACTTGCCTTAAAAATGATAGCGGGATTAGTAGGGATTCATGTAAAAATATACGGAAAACCTGATACACATCACCCACTATTGATAATCAGCAATCACATATCATACTTGGATATTTTCTCAATGGGGGCAAACTTAAAGGGGGTATTTGTTGGCAAGGCAGAGATTAAAACATGGCCACTTGTTGGCTGGCTAGCGAAACAAGCGAAAGTATTATTTATGGATCGCCGTCCAAGCCAAGCACAAAATATGGTAAAATCATTAAAGCAAAGATTTGAAAACTCAAAACTACCAATGGTCTTGTATCCCGAGGGAACAACAACGAACGGCACCTATGTAAAGGACTTCAAATCCAGTTTATTTAATTTTATGGAGCCACAACTTGCAGGCGAAAAAACAGATTTACCAGAAATAAAGATTCAACCTATAACAATAATTTACCGCGATAAAAACGGCAGAAAATTATCGGAAAAAGAGATTTCAAAATTGGCATGGTTTGATAATGAAAAAATAGACCAAGGCCCAAAAAGCGAAAGAAATTTACCATTATTGACTCACCTATTTTCAGTATTAAAGAAAGGCGGATTTATAACCGAAATTCATTATTTACCAACTGCAAATTTAACTGGAATTACCGACAGAAAAACATTAGCGAAAGACCTACAAAAATTAGTTTCCGATAAATTTGAAACCATAAAATAATCCGATAAAACCACACCATTGCGAGGACTACTCCACCCTATCATTCTGGGCCACAGGCTCAGAATCCATTCTAACATTCAACTTTCCCCTCTCCATCGCCAGAGGGGGAGGACAGAAATTACAAAGTAATTTCTTGGAGGGGGTGTCCATCCTTCCTTATTCCCTCTACCGCTTGCGGGGGAGGACAGAAATTACAAAGTAATTTCT
>CAZEWI010000033.1:0-8779 GCA_964514455.1 uncultured Bacteroidales bacterium
TTTTAACTAATTATGAAATTCCAGTTGTTTCTTCTTTGAGGGCTTTGGATGTTGTTCCTCATAATCATAAATGTTTTTTAGGGTTTATTGGTTCTTATGGCAATGTTTATGCAAATCAAGCGATATATCAGTCTGATTTATTATTGGTTTTAGGTTCTAGGTTAGATGAACGCCAGATGGGGTATAAAAAATATGATTTTGCCCCCAATGCTAAAATTATTCAGGTTGATATAGATGAAAATGAACTTGGTAGAAAGGTTGATACAGAGATTTCAGTTTTATCTTCTGTTGGTGATTTTTTAGATGAATTTAATAAAATTAGGTCAAATAAAACATATGAATCTTGGTCTAGTTATTTATCTAAATTAAAAAAAGAAAAGGCCTCTATTGAAAATAATTCAAATAACATTAATGCAAATGATTTTATTTATTCAATTTCAAAACATTTTTTACCTGATACTATTATTTGTGGAGATGTTGGCCAAACACAAATGTGTATTGCTCAATCAATTCAATTAAATGGTGGTAGGTTATTAAATTCTGCTGGACTTGGTTCTATGGGATATTCTTTGCCTGCTTCTATTGGTGCTTATTATGGGAACCCAGAATCTATGATTATTTCTATGAATGGAGACGGTGGAATCCAAATGAATTTACAAGAATTACAAACAATTTTTAGAGATAATTTACCTATTAAAATTATTGTATTAAATAATTCTTGTCTTGGAATGATTAGGTCTTTACAAGAGAAAATGTTTGATAATAGATATTTTGCCTCAATTATTGGTTTCTCTTCTCCTGATTTTTCAAAAATAGCAAATGCTTATAATATGGATTATATCGAGGTTGAAAGTGTATCTGATTATGAGAAAGTTAAATTGAATTTTCAAATTAAAAAATCTTGTTTGATTGAGGTTAAATTACCTCAAATTATGACTTGTAATCCAGAACCAGGGGAAAATATTTACACACAATGTTTATTCAAAAGGGGGATAAAATGAAAACAATTCTTGTTTCCGGCGCTTCTGGAGTAGTTGGTTATGGTGCATTAAAGGCTTTAAAAAAAAGTGGTTTATCCCTGAATTTAATTGGGACTACTATTTATGAGGATTCCGTTGCACCTGCTTTTTGTGATATTTTTGAATTAGCTCCCAAAACAAGTGATGAAAATTATATTCAATGGTTGTCTGATATTATAAAAAAACATAATGTAGATATGATAATTCCGGCGATTGAGGTAGATATGATAAAATGGAATGATAATCGTGAAAAAATTTTACAAATGGGTGTCTTTGCTTTGTTAAATAATGAAAACCTGATTAAATTATGTGCGGATAAGTGGGAATTTTTTAGAACATTATCGGCATCATTGCCAGAATTTGCCATACCTTCTCGTTTAGATGACGATTTTTTTGATATCGTTGAAAATTTTGGATTACCTTTTTTAGTAAAACCAAGGAATGGATTTGGTTCAAAAGGAATTGTTAAAATTACAAATGAAATAGAGTTTAGAAAAGTTAAACAGGAGTTTGGTGATACTATAATGTCTCAGCCTATTGTTGGAAATAATGATGAGGAATTCACTATTTCAGGATTTTTTGATAAAAAAAGTAAATTATTAGCATTTCAACAATTAAAAAGAAAACTTGCTAAAGGAGGTTATACTGAGGTTGCCGAAGTTAGTAATTTGCCTGGTATAAGAGAAGTTCTAACTAAACTAGCTGAAGTTTTGCACCCAGTTGGTCCTACAAATTTTCAATTTAGGATAGATAAAGGACAAATGAAACTTTTAGAGGTTAATCCTAGAGTTTCTTCTTCTAGTTCAATTCGGACCGCTTTTGGATATAATGAGTTATCCTTGAGTGTTGATTATTTTTTGAATGGTGTTATTCCAACTCAGCCAGAGATTAAACAAGGTAGAGCGGTTAGATATATTGAAGATTTTATTTTTAATAAGGAGATAAAAAATGATTAAATTCTTGGATTTACAAAAAATAAATGACAGATTTCGCACAGAAATTGATTCTAAAATTAAAGAAGTTTTAGATTCTGGTTGGTATTTGCAGGGTAAACAAAATGACCTGTTTGCCTCGCATTTTTCCGACTTTTGCGGAACAAAATATGCCTTGGGTGTCGCAAATGGTCTAGATGCCTTGCGGTTGATTATTAATGCTTATGGTTTTGGTGCTGGTGATGAAATTATTGTTCCTGCTAATACTTATATCGCTTCTATTTTAGCAATTACAGATAATGGTTGTACCCCCGTCTTGGTAGAACCAGACATCAATACTTACAATATCAACCCCGACTTGATTGAAGCAAAAATCAACAAACAAACTAAAGCCATTCTTGTCGTTCATCTTTATGGACAAGCAGTTCAAATGGATAAAATTTTAGAATTAGCAAAAAAATATAATTTGAAGGTTATAGAAGATTCAGCACAAGCACAAGGTGCTATGAATAATGGCAAAAGAACTGGAAATCTTGGCGATGCAAGTGGATTTTCTTTTTACCCAGGGAAAAATCTTGGTGCTATGGGTGATGCGGGTGCAATTACTACTAATGACAAAGATTTATATGAAAAATGTAAAGCATTAGGAAATTATGGCTCTGATAGAAAATATCATCATATTTATAAAGGACTAAATTCTCGTCTTGATGAAATACAAGCGGGTGTTTTAGATGTTAGATTGTCTCATTTAGATTCAGATAATTCTCGTCGTCGTGAAATTGCAAAATATTATCGTGAAAATATTAAAAATTCTCTCATTACTTTACCTAAAACTTATGATGAATTGGCTCATGTTTGGCATGTGTTTGTTATAAGAACAAATCGTCGTGATGACTTACAAAAATATCTTGAATCCAATGATATTCAAACAAATATTCATTATCCAACTCCTCCTCATAAACAAGAGGCTTATAAAGAATGGTTGGATTTATCTTTACCTATAACAGAACAAATTCATAGAGAAGTTTTATCTTTGCCTATAAGTCCTGTCTTGACAGATGAAGAAATGAAAAAAATTGTGGAGGTTATAAATGCTTGGAAATAAAAGGAAATATGATTTGATTTTTAGTATTGGGGAGGCTTGTTCTTGCACTCAATCTTTGCGGGGTGCTGGTTTGCAATTTATATCTTATCCTTTGGATTGGCTTTTTGGTTCCAATTTCCAAAAAAGAATTGATATGTTAGTTGCTGATTTTGATAGGTTTATAGATAAAAAAGATTTAGCTTATACTTATTCCGAAAGAAGTATAACTTGTGATGCTTACTATAATTCTTTTAATGATCTGACTTTTAATCATGATTTTCCTGCGGGAGTTTCTTTGGAAAAGTCTTATCCCGCCGTATTTGATAAATATAATCGCCGAATTAAAAGACTTTTAGAACAAATCAAACTCTCAAATTCTATTTTAATTGTTTATATTGAAACTCCAAATTGTGAAATAAAAACTTCAGATAGAGAAATTATTTCTTCTTTTGATAAAATTATAAATAAATATAAGAATAAAAATATAGATTTATTATATATTACTAATGATAAAAATATGCATAATTATAAAAATAAAAAAGAAAATTTAACTAATAATATCTCTAAAATAACAGCAAATTATAAAAGTAAAAAAGTAGGTGCTTTGCCTTATAGTGTAAGTACTAAATGTTTGAAAAAATTACTTGAAAATTATAAATTAAATCTTCCTATTAGATTTAGAATTTCTAGGTTTTTTTATTCAATTTTAATAAATTTTATTCCTTTGAAATCTGTTAGAAAAAAAATAAAGGGTAGGTATCATGTCTAATAATCCAATCGTTTCAGTTCTTATTCCGGCTTATAACCATGAAAAATATGTCCAAAAAACAATTCTTTCAATTATAAATCAAAAGTATAGTAATATTGAATTATTAATTCTTGATGATGGCTCAAAAGATAAAACTTTTGAAAAAATAAATGAAATGAAATCAGAGTGCGAAAAACATTTCAAAAGAGTCGTTTTCCTTACTCAAAAAAATCAAGGTACTTGTATGACTCTAAATAGATTGATGGATTTAACAAAAGGAAAATATATTTATTTAATTGCTTCTGATGATATATCAAACCCTGATGCAATACAAAAAGAAGTTGAATTTTTAGAAAAACATCAGGATTACGGGCTCGCAGTGGGCGATAATGAGATAATTGATTTAGATGGTAATTCTTGTTTTTGGGATAAGAAAAGAAATATTGAATATGATAAAAATAAAGCAAAATATAAAACATTTGTTGGTTTTTTGAAAAAATCTTCTCCGTATTTTGATGATAAAAATTTTGGAACATATCATACTTTGTTTTTGGGTAATTATATTCCTAATGGTTGTTTAATTAGAAGTGATGTATGGAAGAAAATTCAAAAATGTCCTGCTGGTGAATTTTTAGAAGATTGGTTTTTAATGTTGCAATTATCAAAATATACAAAATTTAAGTTTATAAATGAAGTTTTATTTGCTTATAGATGGCATCAGTCTAATACTATTAAAAATAAAGATAAAATTTTGAAATATACCAGAAATACAAGGAAATATGAACTTGAGGTTTTGAAAAAAATAATTTCTACTGATAGTAAAAATATATTACCAGAGGTGATTGATGTTTTTAATAACGGTGTTTTATATAAGAAAATTGGAATTCCTTTTTTTATAGAAGTTTTAGGTTATAGATATTTAGATAAAAAAATTAAAATTGTTAAATTGTTTAATATAACTATTTGTAAAATTTATAAAAAATAAAATTCGCAGTCTGGTTCGTGGGCGGAAATTATTCCAATCGCACATAAATATGCAAAAATTGTTGTAGTCCCAATAAACTTCATTCCCTTTGATTTTAGGTCTTTTGTTATTTTATCTGATAATTCTGATTTTGTTTCAGTTCCGTCGCTTTTGATGATTTTTCCATTTGTCCAAGCCCAAATATATTTATCAAAACTTTCGTATTTTTTTTGAATCTCTAAAAAGATTTTAGCATTGTTTATAGTCGCTAAGTATTTTTGTTTATTTCTGATTAGTTTTTTGTTTTCTAAAAAATCAGTTTCTTTTTCGTCTGTGAATTTTATTATTTTTTCTGCTTCAAAGTTTTCAAAAAAGTTTTTGAAATCTTGTCTCTTATTCAAAACACATTCCCATGATAAGCCTGTCATAAAAATTTCCAGACAAAATATCTCAAACAAAAGGCGGTCGTTATGGACGGACCGTCCCCATTCATTATCATGATATTCAATATATGCTTTATTTTTTAGATTGACCCAAGAACATCTTTTCATTTTTAATCCAATCTTTATAAACTGGTGGGTGTAGAGGAACTCGAATCCCCGACCTTTACGATGTCAACGTAACGCTCTAACCAACTGAGCTATACACCCAAAGTTTTCTTATGTTAGAATAGGTTGCCTTAAAAGTCAATAAAAAAACCACCCGATTGGGTGGCCTTTTATTTTTAGTTAAAAACTTATTCAGCAATTTCTTCTTTTTTAGATTTTGTTGCTTTTTTAGTTTTTTTAACTGGTTCTTCTGATGTTTCTTCAGTTTTTTCAGCAGATTCAACTTCTTTTACTTCTTCAGATTTTTCTGATTTGGCAGGTTTTGTTTCTTCTGATTTTTCTTCTGTTTTTTCATCGGATTTTTTAATCTTACCTGTTTTAACAAGAGCATCAATTTCTTCTTCGGATTGTGCTACATAGATTTTTACAGGAACTATTACATCTGGGTGTAATGCAATTTCTGTTTCAAATATACCAATAGTTTTTATTGGCATTCCAAGTAATACTTGATTTGATTCAATTTTAATTCCAGATTCAATTACCATTTTAGCAATGTCTCTGCTTGAAACAGATCCGTATAATTGGCCTGTATCACCAGCAGATCTAATCATATAGAATTTGATTGCTTGAACTTTTTTAACAGAATCAAGTGCAGTTTTTTTCATTACTTCAGATTTAGCAATTAAATCCTTTTTTTGATTCTCAAAAATTTCAGCATTTGCTTTTGTAAAACGAAGTGCTTTTTTTGTTGGTAGCAAATAATTTCTGGCATAACCAGTTGCTACATTTACAACATCTCCGATGTTTCCAAGTTTTGATATTTTTTCAGTTAAAATAATTTTCATCATACTCACCTTTATCCTAAATTATTCTGAATAAATGGAATTAAACCAAGATGACGAGCACGTTTAATTGCTTGTGTCAAAAGTCTTTGATTTTTTGCAGATGTTCCAGAAATTCTACTTGGAACAATTTTTCCACGCTCTGAAATGTATTTACGGAGTAAATTTACATTTTTATAATCAATGTTTTCTTTCAATAGTGGATCTGATTTTTTACGAAATATCGCAGCACGTACAGCCATTATTCTACCTCTTTATCTTTGTTTTTCATCATAACACTAGGTTCTTTTGATAGTTCATCAACACGAACATTTAAGAAACGAATTACATCTTCATCAATGTGCAAAAGTCTTTCGTATTCAGAGACTTGTTCGCCAGGTAGTTCAATGTTTAATAAAACATAGTGTGCTTTTTTGTTCTTGCGGATTACATAAGCAAGTGTTCTCAATCCCCAAAATTCTGTGGATTTTACAGAGCCCTGTAAATCTTTAATGATTTTTGTGTATTTTTCAGCTTTTTCTTTAACTTGAGCCTCGGTCAAATCTTGACGAAAGACCAAGACGCTTTCATAAAACGGCATATATAACTCCTTTGGTTAACCGTGGTTAGCCGTAGATTTTCTTATACTCTCTACAGCAGGAAGCAAGAGCATTATATCTTTTTATTTTGGAAAATCAAGAAAAAAATGCCATATCTAGTAAGATACGGCATTTGTATTTAGATTCGCTTACACTTATTACATAGCAGGAGCAACAGGTGCTTCAGGAGCAACAGGTGCTTCAGGTTCAGCAGCAACTTCTTGACATACTTCAACAGCGTAGAATTCTGTCATTTCAGCAGCAGGAACCATAATTCTATAACAATTTTCAACTACATTGATATAGATTGATTCTTTATCATTTAACATTTCTGGAGTTGCTTGAATTGATGCAAAAGCAACAGTTTTTTTACCTTTTAAGAGAGCATTAGTTTGGTCATTTACTGGGCATTTTAATAGGTAATCGCTAGATGTTCCTTGTGCAATTTGTGTGCAAGTTCCGCTATTTACGACAGTATTTACTTCTTCGTAAGTTGCAGTTTTTGTTTTACAAGCAGCAAGGGCGGCTACCATTAATACTGCTAATGAGACTTTTTTCATATTTTTTTTCCTTTGTTTTATTTGTTTTTTTTATATCTTTTACGATATGCTGAGATTATATCACAGCATTTTGTTTTTATCAAGGAAATTTTTTTCTTATTTTACTTGACTTTTTGATTATTTTTACACATAATGTTAGCATAAACATTGTTTCGTTCTGAAACAAAAGGAAAAAATCACTAATTTTTTATAATCAAATGCCCAAGCGGGTGTGAAATCTAAGGAAAAACTATGCATGTAAAAGACTTGAAACTTAAATCTCCTGCGGAGTTGTTAAATATGGCTGAGGAAATGAATGTTGAAAATCCTAGCCAAATGAGTATTCAGCAGTTGAGATTTGCTATATTAAAAGAAATTGCTTTGAATCAAGATGTTAAACTTATCGGAGATGGTGTTTTGGAAAGAATGCCTGATGGATTCGGATTCCTCCGTAGTCCAGAGGCTAATTACCTTGCTGGTCCTGATGATTTATATGTATCTCCTGCATTGGTTAAAAAATATGGTCTTAAAACTGGTGATTATATTGAGGGGGAAATTCAGGCTCCAAAAGAGGGTGAAAGATATTTTGCTTTGGAATCTATTGCTCATATAAATGCTGGCGATCCAGAAAAACTAAAACATCGTATTCCTTTTGATGATATGGTGCCTTTTTATCCAGATACTAAAATTAAAATGGAAACTGAAAATGATAAGGAAAAAGGTCGTGCTTTATCGGCCAGAGTTATTGATTTAATTTCTCCTACTGGTATGGGTCAAAGGTCCTTAATTGTTGCTCCTCCTAGAACAGGTAAGACTATTATGCTTCAAAATATCGCTCATTCAATTTCTGAAAATTACCCAAATGTTAAACTTATCGTTTTACTTATTGATGAACGTCCAGAAGAAGTTACTGATATGAAAAGAAGTGTTAAAGGTGAAGTTATTTCTTCTACTTTTGATGAACCCGCTACTCGCCATGTCCAAGTTGCTGAAATGGTTATTGAAAAAGCAAAAAGACTTGTTGAAATGGGCGAAAATGTCGTAATACTTTTGGATTCTATTACTAGATTGGCTAGGGCTTATAATACTGTTGTTCCTTCTTCTGGTAAAGTTTTAACTGGTGGTGTTGATGCTAATGCTCTTCAAAGACCTAAAAGATTCTTTGGTGCTGCTAGAAATATAGAAGAGGGTGGTTCTTTAACTATTATCGCTACTGCTCTTATTGAAACAGGTTCTAGAATGGACGAGGTTATTTTTGAAGAATTCAAAGGAACTGGAAATTCTGAAATTATATTGGATAGAAAATTATCTGATAAAAGAGTTTATCCTGCTATTGATATTACTAAATCCGGAACTAGAAAAGAAGAATTATTAGTTGATAAAGATACTCTTTCTAAAATGTGGGTGCTTCGTAGGATTATAAATCCTATGGGAACTTTGGAGGCTATGGAGTTCCTACTTGATAAACTTCGCACAACTAAAACAAATGAGGATTTTTTTAACTCTATGAACCAATAGGAGAGGT
>CAZEWI010000034.1:0-8751 GCA_964514455.1 uncultured Bacteroidales bacterium
TCTGAATACGAAAAGTCTATTGCTGAACTGCCTAAATCTGTTAGCCCCGCACAAATTCAACAAAGTCTCGCTCTGGCCCTTATTGCAAAAGGTGGCGATGAAAATGTCAATAAAGCAAGAGAATATGCTAAGAAAATTTTAATCTATGATAAAAATGCTATTATGGCTTATTGGATTCTGGCGAAAATATACGAAAATCAAAATAATTATGGTGTCCATTATTATTATATGGCTGAATACTATAATCTTGCTGCTGATAAAAAAAGGGCTAAAAAATTTGCTCAGAAGGCTTTGGAAAATCTGGATAAAAATTCTCCAGAATATTTGAAATCTAGGGATTTAATCAATCTGAAAAATAAGTAAAAAAATACTTGCTTTATTGCTTTTTTGTTTCTATTATAAATTTGTTCAACATAAAAGAAGGAGAAAAATATGATATGGACAATTTTAACACTTGTTGTTGCTGTGGTTTTGTATTTCCTTGCAACTAAATTAAAAAAGAATGCCATTGAACTTGCTGGTTCTAAAAAGAAAGTTTCAATGTATTCTTGTAAATCAGTCTTTTTCGCAAAATTAGTTAAATTAGTTTCTATAATTTTACTGATTATTGGTGTAAATATGACTGGTTTTGGAACTAGATATTATCTTACAAAAAGTCACCCTGAAATCCTACAAGATATGGTTGAAGGTATGAAGGCTAAAGAATCTGAATTACAAAAAGCTAAACTTAAAAAAGTTTTGAAAAGCGGTAATGACTTGATGAAAAATGCCCCTGTTGCTGGTAATGAAAAAGGCACAAAGACAATCTATTTATTTGCTGCTCACTCTTGTGGTTATTGCAAAATGGTTCATCAAGAATTAGTTAAAGTTTTGGCTAAAAATCCAGATGTTAAAGTTGTTCTAAAACCTTTATCTATTCATGGACCTATGTCAGATGCTCCTGCTAAAGCAATTATCGCTGCTAAATTACAAGATAATGCTAAAGCCGTTGCTCTTGATAATGCTCTTATGACTAAGGCTTATTATCCTGCTAATTTGGATCGTAAAGATATGAATGCCGTTTCTAAAGCAGTTGAAGAAGGTGTTTTGAAATTATCTGAATCTGTCGGTTTAGATGCTGCTCAATTGAAAAAAGATATGGATACTTCAGCAGTTGTTGCAGAAGAAATGGAATCAATTCAAGTTCTCGCAAAAGACTTGGGTATTAGTGGAACTCCTTACTTGATTATTGAAAATCAACCGTTCCCTGGTGCTTTACGTGCTGATAAAATTGAAGAAGCATTGAAATAAAATTCAATCACAATAAAAAAAGGGGCGGTTTGTTTTATGAACCGCTCCTTACTTGTAAAAAGATATGATGAAAGTAAAAAAAAGTTTTTGGTTGAAAGTTAGAGATACCATTTATCCTAGAATGGGGGCTTTGAGGGCTTTCAAATATCATTTTTATAATTTGCTGAGATTACCAGATAGTGCAAAATCTATTGCTATTGGAATTGCTTTCGGAGCGGCCGTTTCGGCGACTCCTACAATGGGATTACAAATTTTGATTGCTATAGGTTTATCTTGGATTTTTGGTGGTAATGCAGTCGCTGCTGCTATTGGAACAATTTGGGGAAATCCTTTGACTTTTCCTTTTTACTGGATTGCTTCTTTTAAGTTAGGTATGTTTTTAATGCCTATGCCGGGGCTGGAAAAGGTTTTTTCATTGGGAAAAATTGAGGCCTTTGCTACTAAAATTGTTAAGATGTTTTGGAATTTTGATTTCTCGGGTATTTGGGACGGTTTGATTAAAATATATGATGTTTGGATTAGAATGATGCTTGGTTCTATTCCTTTCTTTATTATTACTTGGATCGTTTTCTATTTAGTTTTTTATTATCTGATTTCAAAATTACAAATCGTTCGTCAGCAAAAAATTTATTTGGGATATTTGAAAAGACTCCGTGATTTGCCTCATCATTTGAGACAAATACCTGCAAGTATGAAGGAAAATATTAAAAAAATTAGAATTAGAAGGACCAAAAAATGATTATCGGTTTGGGTGTTGATTTAGTTAATGTTTCGCGATTTGATTCTTGGAGCGATAATAATTTTTCAAGAGTCTTTACAAATGAAGAATTATCTTATGCTAGAAGTTTTGATGAACCTTATGAAAAATTTGCAAAAATTTGGGCCGTTAAAGAGGCTGTCGTTAAAGCCATTGGAACTGGTTTTGCTAATGGTGTTGCTTTTAAGGATATTTCTTTAATCTCCTCTGCTGGTAAAATGCCGAAGGTTAAAGTTTCTGGTACGGTTTTAGATATTATTAAATCTAAGTGTGAAAATTTTAATATTCATGTTTCTATTTCTGATGATGGCGGATTCTCGGTCGCTGTTGTTATTATTGAATCTATATAAATATAAAAGGGATTATTATGAAATTATTTAGTAAAAAACAAAAAAGTGTTCTTAAAGATTGGATAAATACTATATTCTGGGCTGGTATTATTGCTATTGCTTTTCGGAGTATTTTGTTAGAGCCTTTTAATATACCTTCTGGATCTATGATTCCTAATTTGCATGTTGGTGATCATCTATTCGTCTCTAAATGGAATTATGGTTATTCTAGATTCTCGTTTCCTTTTGGTTCTTGGAATCTTTGGAATGGTAGAGTTTTTGCTTCTAATCCAAAACAAGGGCAAATCATAGTTTTTAGAAAGCCAGATGGAAAAGATGATTACATTAAACGTCTAATTGGTCTCCCTGGTGATAAAATTCAAATGAAAAATGGAAGACTCTATATAAATGATAGTATAGTTCAAAGAGAAGCAGTCTCAAAATATGCTTTAATCCAAATTTCAAAAAATGATAAGCATGGTGCTAGTTTTACTGACTCTAAAACAGGAGATGTTTATTTTGTTAAAGGTAATAAATTATTGCTGAATGAAAAAATTGCCGATTTTGATTATACTATTGAATATAAAGAACCTTATCTTTGTGAGTTTAGTCCTTATGATTGTAAAGGTTTGACTTTATTTACTAAGTATGTTGAGACTTTACCAAATGGATTAAAACACGATGTTATTGAGATTTCAGATGATGGCTTTTTTGATAATACCCCTGAATATATCGTTCCTGAAAATCATTACTTTATGATGGGCGATGATAGGGATTTATCTAGTGATAGCCGAAATATAGAGGAGGTTGGATTCGTTCCTAGAGATAATTTTATTGGTCGTGCTTGGTTCGTTTTTTATTCTCATAATTATTATAGTCCTTTGCTTATGGTTTGGAATTGGCCTGAAAAGATTCGCTTTGATAGATTTTTTAATGGAGTTCGTCAATGATAAACTTTGAAAAAAATTTAGGTTATAATTTTAAGGATAAAAAATTATTGGAATTGGCTCTTACTCAATCTGGTTTTGATGCAAGTCATAATAACGAAAAATTAGAGTTTTTAGGAGATAGAGTTTTAGGTCTTTCTGTTGCTTCTTTGCTTTATGAAACTTTTTGTGATGAGTCAGAGGGGGCTTTGGCTCAGAGATTTGCCGTTCTTGTTTCTGCTGATGTTTTAGTCAAAGTTGGTGCGGAACTTGGAATGAGAGAAGTTATTAAACATTCTCATATGACTACTGATGACGATACAAATATCGTTGCTGATGCCGTTGAAGCAGTTTTTGGTGCTGTTTATTTAGAGGCTGGTTTTGAAGTCGCTCAAAAAATTATTAAAGATATTTTTATTCCATTATGTCATGAATATAAAGAACCTCCAAAAGACCCTAAGACTAAATTACAAGAATTTGTTCAAACTCAGACTACTGATTTGCCGGAGTATGTTTTTGATGAAGTTTCTGGGCCCGCTCATTCTCCGATTTTTAGGGTTAGTGTTTCTGCCCTCGGAAAAAAAGCAGATGGAGAAGGTAATTCAAAAAAACATGCTATGAGAAATGCAGCGGAAAATTTGCTGAAACTTTTTAATCTAGAATAGTTGTTTTAGTGATATAGAAAATGAGTGATAGGCTTTATTATCGGATATACTTAAAATGTATGCGGGTTCTATGCTTATATTGTGAAAGTAAGATGTGATGTTGGCTGAAAATCCTGCATTGATTGAATTGTTAAATGTGTTTTGATTTTCGGTTTCTATTATAACTCCTCCCATTTTAGTCGTTAAATCAGATTCGTTTTTTATTACTGGAATCTTGGTATTTATAAATGCATTATATTTTACATATGTTGGATTCATAAATTTTTCTGAACTGATTTTTAATCCTAGACCAAAGAAAATCATATCGTCTGAAAAATCATTTTCTGTAATCGCAAATGGATTATCTTTTTCTGATAATTTACTGAAACTGATTTTTTGATAACCTATTTCCATTGTTGGAAATAGTGATATGTTTTCTTCCGATTTTAATTCGTAAGAAATTTGTCCAGTTGTATATATTGATTGGGATTTTGGTTCGGATTCAATTTCTTGGTTCGGAATATATCTTGTTTTATTAAAATTTGTTATATCATACCCTAATAATCCAGAAAATCTAAAAGTGTCTATCTTTTTATTTAGATAAATTTGTGTGTTGTATGATTGGTTTTTTCCTGAGTATGAATTGCCTTTGAAATCACCAGTTCCAAATGTTCCAATTATTCCATAATTTATGTCTCGGTTAAAATAATTTAACCCTGTGCTGAATCCAAATGTTTTGGATTTATCTGAAGTTATATAAAGAGGTTTGAAAGATAGTCCGAAATAATTCTCTTTATAAAAATAATCGTTTCTATTCTTTGTTATTTTTTCTGTATCGTTCCCATTTAATGTTTGGAGTTCTATCATTCTTGTCCAACGAAAAACTTGATTTGATAATCTTTTATTGTTCTCGGGAATAAATTTTGAAATTACATTTGTCAGTAATGTTAAATTGGATATCCGATTTATTTGTTGTATTGTTTCGTTCGTTGAATATCTGTTTGAAATAGAATCTAGACTGCGAGCAACTGAAAATAATTGTTTATTATTCTTATAGATGTTTTCATATTTATTTTCTCGGTTTATTTTTACTATCAATTTATCAAATTGAGTTACTATTTCTGTTTTATAAAATGATGATAAATTATTTATATTTATGCTGGTATTTAATAAGGCTATGGAATCATTAAAGTCTCCAAAATTAAATGTTGTTTCTTCACTGATTGTAAAATTGTCCGCAAAATATAATTCTATTTCTGAATTGTTTAATGTTAGAGAATTTGTTTTGATTGTTCCGTAATTACTTGTGTCTTGAATTTTAATTGATAAAGTGCTGTTGTTTAATGTAATTGTATCTGTTGTTAGTTTTATTGGAACTCTTAAAATTGAATCGTTTGCTGTTAAATCTAAATCATTATATATAGTTTTTATTTCTATGTCGCTGTTTTGGACTGAAAAATTACTGCCAGATATTTGAAAGTCTGAATCTTGTTTCGTTTGAAGTCTTATACCATATAGACCATTATAAAATTTAACAGGAATGGCATTTGTATTAGTTAAAATTATGTGATTGTTATTATAAAATTGTATGCTTTGATTTGTTGCTAGACTTGATATGTAATCGTCGTTTATGTTTATAGCCTCAGCATATAGCCCGTTGAGGTGAAGTGCAAAAAATGCAATTATAAATTGATTTTTTGAGTCCATCTTCATAAATAATGAGAATAAGTTTTATGAAAATTAAATCAAGATTTATAACTTTTTATTGATTATAGAGTTTTTTTATACTTTTAATTGTTTGAACTTGGGGCTGGAATTATAATTTCCTCATTATAAAAGCCGAGGACATTTCCACCAGATACACAATAGAACTTTTTAAGGCTGTCTTTGTATGTTTGGACTGCTGTTGTATATCTGTCAGATAATTCTGATTGGGCCTGTTGATAGCCGCTGAATCCACCAATAGCACCGCCTCCAACTCCACCAATAGCAGTCGCTTTTGCTCTGCCTTTATTGCTGAAATCAATTACTCCGCCGTCGCCAGCAGATGTATATAGTGGCATAAAGTCTTTTTGAGTTATTGTTAGTGGTGTTTTTGGTGTTTCTCCATCTTCTGTTTCGTAAAATGCAGAGTAGGTGAATTCTTTGCCCTTTTTATCTTTAGTGGCAATTTTTCCAAGTGCAAGTTTTGTATTAGAACTTGTTTCTACATTCATAAGTTTTAGATATTTGCCGGTTATTGAATTACAAGTTTGAACAGAAAGGGTATTTGTATTCTCCCCGGATTTTTTTAGGCAAATTTGCTGCCCATCAGCAACATCTGTGCTGAATTTTGGAGTGATGTATGATATAGTGCATGTGTAAGTATTATTACCATTTGGCGTGTTTTTTTTGCAATTATAAAATTGGCTTTCTTCCTTTTCGTTATCAAATAATTGATATAATTGTTGAGTTTCTGTTTTTGCATCTTTATCAAAATAACGGCCGACAGTATATTCTTCTCCGTTGTATTTTATTGTTTTAATGTGGTCGCTATCTCCGCCAGTGGCACCGCTGTATATATTTCCAAGAAATGCCCCGCCTGTTGCATTTACTATTGTGTTTTCCGCCGTCGTTCCAGCAACTGTATCCATTTGAGTTGTGGCATACATCGCACCACCCATTACTGTTGCTCCGCCAAGTGTGCCAAGAATCTTTTTTGTTCTTTGCTGGCTGTCTTTATCTCCAAATGATAATGCCGATTTCCCGTAATCACTTTTTACAGCAAGATTTCCAGCAAGACCGCCAATAATTGCACCTGCGGCCGCTTTGAAACCCGCATTTTCTTTTCTTTCAGAATTCATAATATCACGAACTTCTTCCTCGGTTGGTTCTTTATCGGCAGGAAAAGTAACATTTTGAATCATTTCTGTAAATGACTCGTTAGGAAATGAATCTATATTGCACTTAAAATGACCGTTTGCACCAACATTTGCCGTTGCTAGTATGGAATTTGTATTACTATCCCTTAAAGTTATAACTGCTGTGCAAGTGTCATTACGATTTATATTATTCATAGTTCCTGCATTCGCTGGACCCCAAATAAATACCCCTCCGTTCCAAATGTTTGCACAATTTTGTAAATCTATCAAATGAACTGGCGATGTGCTGTCGTTGCTTAAAATCCTCTGTTTTAATGTTTCATTTTTTACATCTATTGGAAGAACGATATTTGTAGCCACTTTGCTGGTTGATGTGTCATTTGATGCTGTATTTGTTGATTGATTTATGCCCGCTCGGTTTTGTTGCGGATTTGTTCTGACTGATGAAGAACCACGATTCCATGCAGAATTTGCAAAACCGCAATATATCAAAGATAAAACTGATAATGCTATGATTTTTTTATTCATAAATCCCTCTCTTGTTTTTCATTATATCAGATTTTTTTATTTATTGCAATTGAAAATAACATTTTATTATTGTATAATGCTTCTAACAAAAGAGGGTGTTTTTATGTCTGAAAAATTTTCTGTTTTTAATTTAGGTTCTTTACAAACTAATTCTATTCTAATTCAAAATGATGGGCATTCCGTCATTATTGATCCTGCTGGTAATGTGGATTTTTGGATTAAAGTTTTGGATTCTAAAAATCTGATTCTTGATGCAATTTATTTGACTCACGGACATTTTGATCATATTGAGGCCTTGGCAGATTTACTAAATCAATACAATGTGCCTTGGTTTATTCACCCCGCTGATTTGCCTCTGCTTTTTGCTAATAATGATTATTTGAACTATAACAATATGCCTGAAATTAAAATGCCAGAAGTCAATTCTGTGCCTCTTATTTCCGGAGAACATCAATTTTTGAAAGGTATAAATGCCTTGATTTTACATACTCCGGGGCATACATTGGGCTCTTGTTGCTTTTGGTTTCAATCTGAAAATGTTTTAGTTTCTGGAGATACTTTATTTGCTGATACAATTGGTAGAACTGATTTGCCTTTCTCTAATCCTGACGATATGGAAAAATCTATTAGTCTATTAAAAGGTGAGAATTTTTCTGATGCTCTGAATGTTATTCCAGGGCATGGAGAAATTGCTAATATCACTTATATTAAGGAAAATAATCCCTTTTTTAACTAATAAATATCCCCAATTTTTGCAGATGCTTTTGGGGCTGGTTTTGTAATTGTTGGATCCCCGTAAGTGTTTTCATGTTTTTCTTCTGTTGGATTATAAATGTTTCCAATTTCGTTATTCTTAAATGATTCGGAAATAATTCTGTTTGCTGGTGTTGATGAATCAACTGGTTTCCCTGTTTCCCTATCAATGCGGACAAATGTTATTCCGTTTGGAACTGAAAATGGTTGGTTTTTTTCATTCTTTAATGCCTCGGTCATAAATTCTGAAAATACTTTT
Source organism: uncultured Bacteroidales bacterium (assembly GCA_964514455.1). Lineage (GTDB taxonomy): Bacteria > Pseudomonadota > Alphaproteobacteria > Rs-D84 > Rs-D84 > CAZEWI01. The sequence goes on from CAZEWI010000034.1 coordinate 8,348, forward strand.
GCTGGCATATGACTTCCAGAATATGCTCCAAGTGTTTTTGGTTGGTCAAAGCCCATATATACACCAACTACGAGATTTTTTGAAAATCCAATAAACCATACATCTTTTACTTCGTTTGTCGTTCCTGTTTTTCCAGCAATCGTATGCCCTGGGACTTGGGCCTGTCTTCCTGTGCCCCTTTCAACGACTCCTTGTAAAATTGATGTGATTTGGTATAAACTTTGAGCATCAGCAAGTGGTGTATAATCCGATGATATCGCTGGTGGTAATTCCCCGTTATATGTTTTTGAATTACAATCCTCACAATCGCCTATTTGATTTTGATATATTACTTTCCCGTCCCTGTCTTCTATAATATCAACGATTGTAGAGTCTATCTTTTTGCCTCCATTTACAAAACTAGC
>CAZEWI010000035.1:0-8559 GCA_964514455.1 uncultured Bacteroidales bacterium
GAGGCTTTTGTCCAGTTTTTATAGCATATTGTTCCGCCTGAGCACCAAAAGAATCCAAACCCATTGGGAATAAAACATTATAACCTTCCATTCTTTTTTTACGAACTATGCAATCAAGAACGGTATAAGGCCTAGCGTGGCCAACATGTAAGCCCGAGCCAGATGGAAATGGAAATTCGTTCAATGCATAATATTTTGGCTTTTCAGATTTATTTTCAACACGAAAGCAACCCTGCTCTTCCCATTTTTTTTGCCATTTTTTATCAATCTCTTTTGAATACCGAATCATAATATCGCCTTTTTATTTATTTCGCTTTTTATTAAACTCTAATTTATCAAAGATTTCAAGTTGTTTTTTATGCTAAAAATTATTTCCTTGCGATTTTGGTTTAGGTATAATAACATATTCTTATGACTATAAATATCAAGACTCTTGTTTTTAACGGACTGACTCCAACTATGGTTGAAGTTCAGGTGCAAATCAAACCTGGATTGCCAAAAGTTGTTATAGTCGGACTCGCTGATAAGTCCGTAAATGAAAGCCGTGAAAGAATTGATAGTGTTTTGGAATCTATCAATTTATCTATGCCTCCTAAACATATTACTATCAATCTGTCGCCTGCTAATTTGGAAAAATCTGGGTCGCATTTTGATTTGCCTATTTTGTGCGGGCTGCTTGCTGTTATGGGTATTCTGCCTGCCGAACTATTGGAAAAATATATTATACTCGGAGAGGTTTCTCTTGATGGGCATATTCTTAAAACTGCTGGTGTTCTTCCTGCTAGTGTTTTTGCTAATGAAAATAATCTTGGAATAATTTGTCCTATGGTTCAAGGTGGTGAGGCTATGTGGGCAGGTCATAATAATGTTCTTGCTCCTAGTCATATTTTGGAATTGATAAATCACTTCAAAGGGACTCAAATTTTACCTTTGCCAAAGGTGCTAAAAATCTCTGATGAGACTTCTCACAATTTTGATATGTCCGAAATCAAAGGACAAGAGGCCGCTAAAAGAGCATTGGAAATTGCCGCCGCTGGGGGTCATGCTTTGCTAATGGTTGGGCCTCCGGGGTCGGGGAAAACTATGCTAGCAAGCAGGTTGCCTACGATATTGCCTCCTATGACGGCAAAAGAAATGCTTGATAGTTCCATAATTTATTCTATTGCTGGACTTCTTTCTTCCGCAAAATTTATTTCTAATCGCCCTTTCCGTGCCGTTCATCATACGGCCAGTCCTATCGCTCTGGCGGGCGGTGGTGCAAATGCTAACCCTGGGGAAATATCTCTCGCTCACAATGGAGTTTTATTTCTTGATGAATTGCCAGAGTTTCAAAGGGCTACTCTTGAAATACTCCGTCAGCCTATGGAAAAAGGAACAATCACTATTTCCCGTGCGAAAAAAAATGCGAGTTATCCTGCTAGATTTCAGTTGATTGCAGCGATGAATCCTTGTCCTTGTGGATACCTTGGAAATCCTGCTATGTCTTGTAGTAAAGCACCTAGGTGTGCAGAGGCTTATCAAAATAAAATTTCAGGTCCCTTGTTGGACAGAATTGATTTACATGTTGATGTTGATGCTGTAAATCCTTGGGAATTATCTAAAAACTCTGAAAATAATGAGACTTCCGCTGTCATAAGAGAAAGAGTTTTAGCCGCACGAAAAAAGCAATTGGAAAGAAGCGAAAATTTGTTCGGAGTTGCAACTATCAATGCTCATCTGGACGGAAGAAATTTGGAACTATCGGTTGATTTGAAATCTGATGTTGCTGAATTTCTTAATAAAGCCGCCGAAAAAATGGGCTTGTCCGCCCGCGGTTATCATAGAATTTTACGAATTGCTCGCACAATCGCTGATTTGCGAGATTCTGACTCTGTTGATATTGCTGATATTACAGAGGCTTTAACTTACCGCCCTATTCATCGCGGTAAATATGGTGCTTAAAAAAAAACAAGAGGTGATATTATGGCTATGATGATTACTAATTCTAAAAAACAAGATATTTGTTTTAATAAAATGTGTCCTAAATTCAAAATATGCCCGCTAGGATTTGAAAAAATGATGGCTTGTATTTTACGGTCTATGAAACAACCTGTTATAAAAGTAAGTAAAAAAACTTTTTTTCAATGTAAAATTTTTGATAAACTCGGCAAAGAAAAATAATTTATTCTTCTGGTAAAAATCCTCCGCTCTGCATTTTCCAGAGTGAATAATACTCGCCTTTTTTGCGAAGCAGTGAATTATGACTACCTTGTTCAACTATATGTCCGTCCTTTAATACTATGATTCTGTCCATATTGCGAAGAGTTGATAATCTGTGGGCTATTGCTATTGTTGTTCTGCCTTTTGATAATTCTTTGAAAGAATCTTGAATTGCAAGTTCCGTCTCACTATCCAAGGCAGAAGTCGCTTCGTCCAAAATTAAAATCGGAGCATCTTTCAAAAAGGCTCGGCTGATTGCAATTCTCTGTTTTTGTCCGCCAGATAATTTAATGCCTCTCTCGCCAACAAGAGAATCATATTTCTTTTCTGTTGCCATAATAAATGAATCGGCAGAGGCCTTTTTCGCCGCAGATTTTATTGCTTTATCAGAAGCATCTGAATCACCATAAGCAATGTTCTCACGAATTGTTCGGTTAAACAAAGTTGGCTCTTGTGGGATAAAAGATATGTTCTCCCTTAGTGATTGTTGAGTAATTTTTTTTACATCTTGTTTATCAATTAAAATATGGCCTTTGTTAGAATCGTAAAATCTCATAATAAGATTTACTAATGTCGTTTTACCCGCTCCACTTGGTCCGACAATTCCTACTTTTTCGCCCGCTTTGATTGTTAAATTCAAGCCGTCCAAAACATATTTATTTCTATACTTAAACGATACATTTTCTAATTCAATTTTTCCTTTTTTAACAACTAAATCCGTGGCATTTTCATCGTCTGTAATTGTTATAGGACATACTAAATCATCGTAAGATTTTACCGCACTTGATATGGTATCTGTTATATCTGGAATAGAATGCATAATGTATGCTATTGAAGACATAACCATATGATAAACAGCCATTGCTAAAACGATATCGGATAAACTCATTTGCCCATTTGAATAAAAATATACCCCTAAAATTAAAACTGAGATAAGCCCTATGTCCCAAATAAAACTTGGTATAATCCATGATATTCTTTGAAAAAAAGCGGCAAGTATTGATTTTTTTATAAAATCTTTACGATAGGGATTTAAGTATTGTTGTTCTTTTTTTTCGCCAGCGAATAGTTTTACTATGGAATAGTTTGAAATACTGTCTATGATTTTTCCAGATAGAGAACTACTGACATCACTTTTTGCTTTTGCAGTGGATTTAATTCTCTTTAATATAAATAAGACTAGAGATATACGAATAATAAGCATAACACCTAAAATTAAAGCAATGTATTTATTGATTGTTAAAATAAGTCCAGTATTAAATAAAAGCATTATAAACAGAAAAAACATCTCTAAACAAATCTTAAAACTGTCAAATCCTCTTTCTATATAATTCATTTGAGAACTAACTTTTCCAGACATTCTACCGGTCCAAAATGATATTGATTGTTTTTGGACATAATCAGTTAAAACCTCTGACAAATTTTGATTTATTTTAGGTTTGATATTATCATAAATCTTATATGCAATAGCATTTACTATACTACCACTTAAATATATTCCATAAATTAGTATAAGAGTTGGGGTAGCATATTCCATAAGGGTCATTCCCGCCGGAACTTTTGCTTCAAAAAGTGCAACAAACCATTTTTGAGTTAGTGGGTATAGTGCTTCAAATAAATTACAAAGAAAAAAGAACACAGAAAACAATAGTATCATTTTCCAATACTTTTTTATAGCATATTGCCAGTAAAATCCCCAAATCGTTTTTGGTAAGATATTTTGTTTCATACTAAAACCCTTATTTATTCAGGTATTTTATCATAAAAAAGGCCCTAAAACAAGGGTTATTTTATCATTTCATTAAATTCGGATTCGGAAATTATTTTAATGCCTAGTTTTGTAGCCTCAGATAATTTAGAGCCAGCATTTTCACCCGCCAAAACATAGTCAGTTTTTGATGATACAGAGCCAGAAACTATTGCACCTAATTTTTCCAAAATTTCTTTTGCTTCATCACGAGTATATGTTGGGAGTGTTCCTGTTAAAACTACCCTCTTGCCATAGAATGGATTTGAGGTGTTTTGTTCGGCAATTACAACAGGGTCAATTTTAACAACTTTAAGAATATCTTGAATTTTATTCAGGTTGTGTTCGTTGTGAAAGAAATCTACAATCTCGTGAGCCATAATGGAACCTATACCATTTATGTTAGTCAATTCGTATTCTTTGGCTTTCATTAAATTATCAATGGTCTTGAAATTATTTGCTAATAATTTTGCTGTGGCATCTCCGACTTCTGGGACTCCTATTGCATAAATAAATCTTTCAAGTGAAATCCTACGACGAGCATTTATTGCTTTATCAAGATTATTTACGGATTTAGCACCAAAGCCGTCTAAATTGATAATTATATCCCCATATTTTTCAATCAGACTAAATATATCTGCGGGAGATTTTATCCAATTATTTGCGACAAATAATTCAATTTGTTTTTCCCCTAGGCCATCTATATCAAAGCCTTTTCTTGACACAAAGTGAATCAATGAACCGATTATTTGAGCAGGACAAGAAATCGTATTTATACATTTTACTGCTACCAAACCCTTTTCACGAAAGACTTCTCCGCCACATATTGGACATTTTTTTGGAAATTCAAATTCCTTTGATTCCGGTTTATGTTCCAGAACTTTTACAACTTGAGGTATGACATCGCCCGCCCTTTGAATAACAACTTTATCGCCGATTCGGAAATCTTTTCTTTTTATCTCGTCCTCATTATGTAAGGTCGCATGCTGGACTAAAACTCCGCCAACATTTACTGGCTCTAATACCGCGACAGGTGTTAAAACCCCAGTTCTACCGACTTGGACAACTATGTCTTTGATATGAGTTATTGCCTGCATTGGAGGAAACTTATGTGCTATCGCCCATCTGGGACTACGAGACACAAAGCCCAATTTATTTTGTAATTCTAAACTATTTACTTTATAAACCACTCCGTCTATGTCGTAAGGAATTGAACTGCGAGTATTCATTACATAATTATAAAAGTCCATAACCTCGGTCTTATTATGGCATAATTTTGCACCATGTATAACTGGAAATCCCCGACGAATCAATTCGTCAAAAAATTCTTCCTGAGTCGTCCATGTAATTTCTGAAACTTCTCCATAAGTATAAGCAAAAATTCGGAGTGGCCTTTGAGCCGAAATTTTCGCATCAAGTTGGCGGAGAGATCCTGCTGCCGCATTTCTTGGATTTGCAAATGGCTTGCCCCCGCGAGATATAATCTCGGCATTCATTTCTAAAAATTCGGATTTGTTTATATAAACTTCCCCGCGGACTTCCAATACCGCTGGACATTTAGTTTTTATTTTTAATGGAAAATTACGAATCGTTTTTAAGTTCTCGGTTATGTCTTCGCCAATTTTTCCGTCCCCACGAGTGAGGCCACGAACAAAAACTCCGTCTTCATACCTTGCTGAAAATGACAAGCCATCAATTTTATATTCCGCCCAAATATCAAATGGAGTATCCAATGGACGACCCAAAAATCTATTCACTTTTTCAAAAAAATCTGTAAAATCGCTGTCCGTCATAATGTTATCAAGCGATAACATCGGAATACTATGCGGGTAAGATTTGAATTTTGAATCAATGCTAGATCCGACACGAACCGAAGCACTATTTTTTTGTTGCTTTATTAAATCTGGGTATTTTTTTTCAATTTCTAAGACTTCGTTTTTTAACTTATCATAAGTCGCATCATCAACAACAGGTGCATCTTTGGTATAATATGCCCTGTCCCATTCTCGCAACTTTTTCATCGCATTTTCATACCGAATCGCAATGTCGTTATCTTCGCTAAATAAATCTAATGTTTCTGTCATAATGCTATTATTATAGACCTAAAAATATAATTCTTGCAATAGGTTTTTTATAAAATAAAAAGCAGATTTAATCTGCCCTTTATTATTTATTCTTTACAGCAATTTACTGCATTTCTGACCCAATCGCCAAGAGATGCAACTACTCCTTTTTTCTCAATATCGCATTTTCCCATTGCTTTATCATCAATTTTCTTTACACCTTTTGTGTCAATCAAATTCATATTCAAGCCCCAGAATAATGAATATAAATCATAGGATTTTTGAAATAAATCATAGGCTTCTTTTTTGTGTCCGCGAGCAAGTTCTTTTGTTCCGACTTCTAAAACTCTCATACTGGCGGCTAATAAATGTTTTGAAATACACCAGACTTCACCCTGAGGATTTTTTATCATTTTTAACATCAATTCTTTTCTCATTTCACGAACATTATCTACTAAATCGTAAAAACCAGTATTCTGAGTTCTGGCCCCGCTAAAAATTAAATGCTCTTCAATAGAAATTAAATTCATAATTGCAATACTTAAATCTTGGTCGGCCGATAAATCCATAGGATTGACTTTCTTGGCATCATCAATTTTTTCAATCAATTCCTGCATAGATAATTTTTTAATATCTTGTTTATCTAATTTTTCTATCTTTTTTGTTTTTTTAATCATAATAAACTCCTTATTTATTAAATTATAAATATACTACTAGTGCTAAAACTAATGAGATAGCAAGTAAAAATCCAACTGGCATAACAACTTTTTGAAAAGGAAATAATGCATGTCCGCCATTTCTTTCTTTGATTTTTGTATACCAGTAATTTCCAGCCAATAACCCCAGACTTCCGAGAATTATACCGAATAATAACTTATCTAATCCGCATAGTGTGCTTTGTCCAAATTCAAAGCCTGGCATTAAATAAACACCCAAAGCAAAGGCATAATACACTATGATATTTATAGCCCAAGCAAGAGGTGAATTGATACCCCTCTTTTTTAACCAAGATGCTGTCCATAAAATTAAAGATACCGTAAGTCCTCCAATCCAGACACCTCCGATACTGTTATCAATACCGAGTTTTTCAAAAATACACAATCCACTAGCAACCGCAACTGTGCAAATTGGACATACTGCCAAGGCCGATTTCGTCGTTAGTGATAAAATTGTTCCTAGTAATAATTTTCTCATTGTTTTTCCCCTTTTTTTAGTGCTTGGATTATAACATAGGCAAGATTTCTTGTCAATAGTTAAAAAATAAGTTGATTTTCTTTTTTTTTATTCTAGGATAAAAGTAATATAAGGAGTATAGGCTATGGAATTAAAAACTAAACTTGAAAAATCCGATTTTAATACTGAAAATATGCCTATCAATGTTCAGGCAGAGCAAGCCGTTATCGCTGCAATTCTTGTAAATAATCTTGCTTGGGAAAAGGTTTCAGACTTTCTTAAACCTGAACATTTCTCTCACCCCGCACACAAATTTTTATTTGAAGTTATTGAAAAGCAACTTTCAAAAGGTATGCCTGCCGATCCTATTACTATTAAAAACTACATTTCTCAAGCCGGTGTGCTTGATGATGTCGGAGGAATTGGTTATTTAACTGAACTCGCAAAAATTGGAACTTCTGTTATCAATGTTCTTGAATACGGAAAGTTGATTTATGATACTGCTGTCCGCCGTCAGTTGATTGAAGTTGGTCGTCAAATTGTTGAAACTGCTTCAACTGAACAAATTGACTTGTCTGCTACGGGACAAATTGAAATCGCAGAAAAAAAATTATTTGATTTGGCTCAAACTGGCGAAGTTGAACGAGGCCCTATGGACTTTACTAATGCTTTGAAAATGTCGCTCCAAAATATAGAGACTGCTTATAAATCCGATGGAAAATTGTCTGGGCTTACTACTGGATTTACTGATTTAGATAAAAGAGTTGGCGGTTTTCATAAGTCTGATTTAATAGTTTTGGCTGGTCGTCCTGCTATGGGTAAAACTGCTCTCGCTGTAAATATAGCATTTAATGCTGCTAACGAAATCTATATGGGCAGAGTTCCAAAAGATTTGTCTGGTGCTGTTTTATTTTTCAGTCTTGAAATGAGCACAGATCAGTTGGCTAGTCGTATTCTTTCCAATATATGCGAATTAAACGGAAATGATTTAAGAAATGGAAATATCTCGGATACTGATTTTTTAACTCTTACAGAAAGAAGCCGTGCCTTGTCAAAACTTCCTCTTTATATAGATGATACTCCTGGAATGTCTGTTCCTAGGATTCGTTCTAGGGCTAGGAGAATCGCTAGACAGCATAATGGATTATCTCTTATTGTTATTGACTATTTACAACTTTTAACTTCTCCTGGGGGACAAAAGCAAGAAAACAGAGTTCAAGAATTATCTGAAATGACTCGTGGATTAAAAATACTCGCAAAAGAATTAAATGTTCCAGTTGTTGCTTTATCTCAGTTATCTCGTTCCGTTGAATCTAGGCCTCTAAATGAAAGACGACCTGTTCTTTCCGATTTAAGAGAATCTGGTTCTATTGAGCA